>NZ_ASSI01000044.1:0-29452 GCF_000466765.1 Burkholderia sp. AU4i
CATGGCCGCGCTCGACGCGCTGGCCGGCGAGGCTGCGTGCGAGACGTTGCGCGTCGATGTCGGTGGCGACGAGCACGCGATCGACGCAGCGCTCGCCGCGCACGACGCGTTCGACGGCCTCGTGAATTGCGCGGGGATCGCGTCGCTCGAATCGGCGCTCGACGTGAGCGCCGCACATTTCGATCGCGTGATGGCGGTCAACGCGCGCGGCGCGGCGCTCGTCGCACGGGCCGTCGCGCGGAAGATGATCGCGCGCGACGGACGTGGCGCAGCGCGGGCGCGGGGCAGCATCGTCAACGTATCGAGCCAGGCCGCGCTCGTCGGCCTGCCCGCGCATCTGGGCTATTGCGCGTCGAAGGCGGCGATGGACGCGATCACGCGCGTGCTGTGCATCGAACTCGGGCCGCACGGTATTCGTGTGAACAGTGTGAACCCGACGGTCACCCTCACGCCGATGGCGCAGTTCGCGTGGAGCGATCCGGAGAAGCGTGCGCCGATGCTGGCCGCGATCCCGCTCGGGCGATTCGCGGAGCCGGACGAGGTCGTCGAGCCGATCCTGTTCCTGCTGAGCGATGCGGCATCGATGGTCAGCGGCGTATCGCTGCCGATCGACGGCGGGTATACCGCGCGTTAGGCAGCGTCATACGCGGGCGCCGCATGACCGGAACCCGTGGCGAATGCACGGAGAATGCCCGGCGCGGCCGCCCGGCGGCTAGACCGGATCCTTGCTCGGTGGCCCGTCCGGTTGCTGCGGGTTGTCGTGATGGCCGGGCGGCGACGACAGCGGGTCGTCTTCCGGGTCGCGGTTCGGGTCGGCCGGTGGCTCGGGCGTCGGGGTCGTGTGATCGGTCATGGAGAACTCGCGCAGTGCGTGACGGCGGTGGCGCGGCGGGGGCGCCTCGTCTCCGTTATAGGCAATCGGGCGTGCATTTGCAGCGGGATTGTCGCGGTGGGGCGCCGGTCGTCGGGGCAATCCGCGCGGGCGTGGTTTTCGTGCCGACGCCTGTTGCGCCGGAGCGGGCCATGCGCCGCTCCGCGTGCGGGGCGGGATCGGCGTCAGCGCAGATCCGCGGGCGTATCGACGTCGCGCACGATGCCCGGATCGTCGACGTCGAGCAGCCTGACCGGTGCACTGGCGAACAGCGCGCGGGCGCCGGTGTCGCCGTCGAGGGCGGCGAGCGCATCGAAGTGGTGCGCGGCGAACCCAACCGGATGGCCGCGCGCGCCGCGATGCGCGGGTGCGACGATCGACGCGTCGTCGGCGTCGAGTGCGCGTGTGACGCTTTCGTAGGTGGACGCCGCGATCCACGGCATGTCGCCGAGCGCGACGAGCCAGCCGTTCGCGTCGGGTGTCGCGCGCACGCCGGCCGCGAGGCTCGCGCCCATGCCGCGCACCGCGTCGGGCGCGTAGACGACATGGCAGCCGGCCTCGTTCAGCAGCATCGCGAGTTTTTCGGCACCGGGACGCACGACGGCGATCACGTCGGCCGTGGCCGCCGCGAGACGGCGGGCGGCCGCGACCGCAACCGGCGTGCCGTCGGGAAGCAGCGCGAGCAGCTTGCTGTGCAGGCCGCTCGGGTCGAAGCGTTGACCGAGGCCGCCGGCGAGGAGGACGCCGGTGGCGAGTGACGCATAGGACATCGGCGCGGGGGAGAGTGATGCAGGTGCTGCGATTGTGCGGGAGCGGGCAGGGATCGACAAGTGAGGATGTTACCGGGGCGGGTTCGTTTCGTCGGAAAGAACGTCAGCGCGCGGCTTCGTCGAGCATGCTTTCCTCTACGGGACCGTAAATTGCGTGCGGCTGATTGTGCATGACGGCCCAATAGCGGTCGCCGAATGACCAATGCCACCATTCCGACGGGTAATTGGTGAAGCCGGCGCCCGTCAGCGCGGCGATCAGCACCTGGCGGTGGCGGGCGGCAGCCCGGCTGATGAACGGGTTGTGCGTATAACACGCGCCGGATGATTCCTGGTCGGTTGCGTCGAGCACGCAGCCCATGTCGAGCTCGACGCCGTCCGTCGAGATCAGTGTCAGGTCGACGGCCGCGCCCGTCGGATGGGCGGCGACTTCCGGCGG
Source organism: Burkholderia sp. AU4i (assembly GCF_000466765.1). Lineage (NCBI taxonomy): Bacteria > Pseudomonadati > Pseudomonadota > Betaproteobacteria > Burkholderiales > Burkholderiaceae > Burkholderia > Burkholderia sp. AU4i. The sequence goes on from NZ_ASSI01000044.1 coordinate 2,078, forward strand.
CGCGACGTAGTGGCTCGTCAGCGCGACCAATGTGTCCTCGTCCGGCAGCGGGTTCAGCGTCCGGCGCAGGTGCGCGAGATGCCGGGTGAAGTAGTGGCGTTGCAGCGCCAGCGGACGATAGCCCTCCTTGACGTACAGGCGCAGGCCGTCGGGCAGCGCGTGCGCGGCGGCGATCAGCCGTTGCGCCACGCCGTGACGCACTTTCAGGAAATGCCGGCTCGAGTGTGCGGCGTCGTCGCGGCCGGGATCGACGGCGATGCGGTCATGAAAACCGGCGAGATCGACAAATCCTTCGTGCGACTCCAGCAGGGCGATCGAGCGGACAACCGGATCGGAGAGCGATATCACGATAGCGGACGGAATGGCGCGATGACGGTTGCGGGCCATGAGCCGGCGCCGAGGCTGGCCGGCCGAGGTCGTTTTGGTCAGACGATTCGCCAATATGCCAGAGTCCGGCAAAGGATGCGCGGCGGTTTGGACCGCAGGCAGGCGACGCTCACCAGAGCGTCTTGACGTGCGCGTAAGCGCGGATTTTTTCGTCGCGCGTGACGAGCGGCACGCCGAGCCGTCGAGCGGTCGCGACGATCATGCGATCGGCCGGATCCTTGTGGAACGTGCCGGGGAGGTTGGTGGATTTCGCGGCGATGTCGGCATCGACGGGCACGAAGCGCATCCCGTCGATCTGCGCGACGGTGGCGAGCCATGCTTCGACCTCCATCGTCAGTGCGAGGCGGTCGTTGCGCACCAGCATCGCGATCTCCCACGCGGAGATCGCGGACGCGGCGAGCGCGCCTTCGCTCCGGGCGCGATCGATCGCGCTTCTCGCCTTCCTGCTGAGCGACGGGTCGCCCGCCACCCACCATACCAATGCATGTGTATCCAGCACGATCACCGCGACGCCTCCCAATCATCTTCCGCAATCGGATCGAGAGGATTGTCATAGCGCATGACCGAACCGCGCAATATGTCCAACGGCTGAGCTTCGCGCGAGCGATACGGCCGGATCTCGAGCGTCGGCTTGCCGTGGTCGGTGACGATCAGGCTTTCGCCCGACGCCTCGACGAGCCGGAAGTATTCGAGTGCGCGAGCCTTGAATTCGGATTTCGATACGGGAGCGTGCGGCATCATGATATGAGCATGGTCATTTGACGATGGTCATTTTAGTCATGGAGTCCGACGCAGCGCAAGCGCCGGGGGGCAGCGTCAACCGTTCGCGTTACGCATCCGCCCACTTCCTCAACAGGTTGTGATAAATCCCCGTCAACGCAATGACCATCGGGTCCTTCGCGCCTTTTTCGGCGGACAGCGCCTGAATCTGCGTATCGAGCTGGAACAGCAGCGTGCGGTCGCCGTCGTCGCGCACCATGCTCTGGATCCAGAAGAACGACGCGACGCGCTCGCCGCGTGTTACCGGCGTCACCTGATGCAGGCTCGACGCCGGATACAGCACGAGATCGCCTGCCGGCAGCTTCGCGCGATGGGTGCCGTACGTATCCTCGACACACAGCTCGCCGCCGTCGTACGCATCGGGTTCCTCGAGAAACAGCGTCGCCGACAGGTCGCTGCGCACGCGGAAATCCGTGCCGCGCAGCAGCCGGATCGCGTTGTCGACGTGCGTGCCGAACGTCTCGCCGCCTTCGTAGCGATTGAACAGCGGCGGAAACACCTTGAGCGGCAGCGCCGCCGAAAAGAACAGCGGGTGGCGCGCGAGCGCGTCCTGGATCGCGTCGCCCACCGCGCGCGCGGCAGGCGAGCCTTCCGGCAATTGGCGGTTGCGTTTCGCGAGCGCCGACTGCGCGCCGGACGTCGCGTTACCGTCGACCCATTCGGCCGCATCGAGGTGGTCGCGGCATTGCGCGACCTGCGCCTTGGTCAACACGCCGGGGATATGAAGCATCATGTTGCGGATTCCATAACGTGCGGCTGCGGCTGGGGTTGCGACTGCAGCGCCGCCGCGCGAAACGCGTCGATCGGCGACGACGCGAGATACGCGCGCATCTTCGCGACGAACGCGGGGGTAGCGGTGGCCGGCACGCGCGCGAGCCAGCCGAGCGCCTCGTCGATGCGTCCGCGCTCGGCAAGCAGCCGCGCATAGTTGAACTGGCCGCGGAAGTCGCCGGCGACGGCGGCGCGGCGATAGTGGTCGAACGCGGCGTCGATATCGACCGATACGACCCAGCCGTCCTCGTAGAAACCGCCGATCAGGTTGATCGATTTCGCATGGCCGAGCGCGGCCGCGCGGCGGAACCAGTCGAGCGCGTCGGCGCGGTTCTCGTCGCAGCCGTTGCCGAGCGCGAGCGCCGTCGCGTAGTTGTACATGCCCCAGTCGAGCCCCGCCTGAGCGGCGAGCCGGTACCAGTACACGGCGACCGGCGCGCACGCGGCCGTGCCCCAGCCGAACTCGTAGCACCGGCCGAGCATGTTCATCGCCATCGCGTGGCCGGCCCGCGCCGCGTGCCGGAACCAGTTGAACGCGGCCGCCGGGTCGCGCGCGACGCCATGCCCGTCGAGCAGGTACTGCCCGTATACGGCCTGCGCATCGACGATGCCGTTGTCGGCCGCCGCCGCGACCCACGCGGCGGCGCGCTCGGGCGGCCCGGCCAGGATGTCGGCGAACTCGCGCGGCGACACCGACGCGAGCGCCTTCAGCGATACAGCCTCCATCGATCAGTAGCGCGCGTTCAGCGTGACGAACGCCGAGCGGCCCGGGGCGATCGACGCGTAATGCGCCGGGTACGCCTGGTCGAAGTAGGTGCGGTTGAACAGGTTGTTCACGTTCAGTTGCAGGTCGAGCTTCTTGTTGATCCGGTACTGCGCCATCGCGTCGAAGCGCCAGTACGACGGCACTGCTCGCAGGTTCGCGGGATCGCCGAACACTTCCGACATGTAGAACGCGCCGCCGCCGACCGTGAACTTCGGCGTCACGTCGTAGTTCGACCACATCGTGAGGCTGTGCTTCGGCGTGTTCGGGAAGCGGTTGCCGTCGTTCGCCGCGTCCTTGCCGTTGTCGCGCAGCGCGCTCTTCATGTACGTGTAGCCGCCGAACACCTGCCACTGCTTCGTGATCTGCCCTGCGACGCCGAGTTCGAGACCCTGCACACGCTTGTTGCCGACCATTGCGTACTGGTTGTTCGGCAGCGTCACGCGCGCGTTGGTCGTGTCGATCTGGAACAGCGCGGCGGTGAGTGACAGCTTGTCGTTCAGCACGTTCCACTTGGTGCCGAGCTCGATGCTGCGGTTCTTCTCGGGCGCCATCTGATCGGCGTTCGGGCCGACGCCGCCGCGGCCCGGCGTGAGCGACTGCGTCTCGCTGCCTTCGCCGAGCAGCATGCCGGCCGGCGTCGACGACGTCGCATACGACGCGTAGATGCTGCCGTTCTGCGCGGGCTTGAACACGAGGCCTGCCTGCCAGTTCACGAGCGTGTCGTCGCGCATATAGGTTTTGCCGCCGTTGGCCCTGGTGTCGGTGAAGCGGGTCGAGTAGTCGTCGACGCGCACGCCGGCGTTGACCTGCCAGCGCGGCGTGATCTCGATCGTGTCGAAGCCGTAGATCGACTTCGTCGTGGTGCGTGCATGCGCGTAGTCGTTGTTGCGCGTGATCGAACCGGCCCACGGGTCGTTCGGGTTCGGCGACCACAGGCTCGTGCAGTTGTAGCCCGATGCGGCGCCGATGCCTTTCTGGCAGATCTTGCCGGTGTCGGTCGCGACGTTGTAGCTGTCGCGCTTGCCCCATTCGCGCGTCAGCTCGATGCCGGTCGTGAAGCTGTGCTTGAACGGGCCGGTGCGGAACTCGCCGAACAGCTCGGTCAGGTTCGCCAGGCTGTTGATCGAACTGTCGCGGTTGTTGTTGCGGCGCCAGACCTTGCCGTTCACCACGTTGCCCTGGCTGTCGTCCGGCTGGGTCCAGATGTAGTCCTGCGTCGATTCCGTGTAACGCGTGGTGTTGCGGATCGTCAGCGCCGACGTGATGTCGTGCTCGATCTTGATCGTGCTGATGTCCGACGTGGTCTTGCGGAAGTCGCGGTCGATCAGCCCGTAGAAGTTGTGGCGGTCGACGGGGGCCGGATAGATCGTGCCGACGTTCGCGGGTTTGTTCGACGCCGTATAGAAATACGGGATGCCGCCGTCGGGCATGTCGTCGGTCGACAGGTGGTAGTAGCTCGCGGTTACGCGCGTCGGCGTGCCGAGGCCGAACGCGATCGACGGCGCGACGCCCCAGCGTTCGTTGTTGACGGCGTCGCGGCCGGCGACGTCGTTGTTGTGGCTCATCAGGTTCAGGCGGAATGCGGCGTGATCGGCGAATTGCCAGTTGCCGTCGGCCGTGAAGCGGCGATAGCGGTCGGTGCCGAGGCCCGCGCTCGCGGCGGCGGTGGTGCCGAGGTGCGGGGCCTTCGTGATCAGGTTGATGCTGCCGCCCGCGCCGCCGCGGCCGCCGTATGCGCCGTCGGAGCCCTTGGTGATCTCGATGCGTTCGGTATTGAAGATCTCGCGCGTCGTGGCGCCCGTGTCGCGCATGCCGTCGACGAACATGCTGCCCTGCGTGTCGTAGCCGCGAATGAACGGACGGTCGCCGAGCGGGTTGCCGCCTTCGCCGGCGCCGAACGTGATGCCGGGCACGGTGCGCAGCGCTTCCGTCAGCGTCGACGCGCCGCTGTTCTGGATCAGCTCCTGCGGGATCACGGTGACGGATTTCGGCGTGTCGACGAGCGGCGCGGTGAATTTCACGGAAGCGGAGAAATCGGCCTTGTAGCTGTGCTCGGCCTTGCCCTGTACCTCGATCGGCGCGAGATGGCCTTCGGTGCCGGCCGGGGCGGGTGGCGGCGTACCGTCCGCCGCGAATGCCGGGCCGGCGGCGAGCACGCTGCACAAGGTGGTGAATTTACCGAGCTTCAGCTCGTCGGGACGTGACTTCATGGTGCGCTTCGACCTCGCGGTGTGGCCCCGGGGCGGTGCGCTGCGGAAATGTGCACGCCGTCGGGAATTATTACGATTTGTTTTCAGGCGGCATTCTATGTAATTTCATCGTGAATGAGAAGCGTTCTTGTTCTCGTTTGTTGAGGAATTGTTGACGAATGTGACGGCGTCGTTGCGGAGGGAAGATTGGCCGAATGGCCAGATAGGAAGGGCTTGTCGGGCCGGTTAGAGTCGCAGTGTCGCGATTTACTTGGTATGACAGCAAAATGCTAATATGACTGCATTGAAAGCAATCTTGATGAGGCGCACCATGCCGGTGATCACCGTCCGAAATCTGTCCGATGAAGTGCATCGAGCACTTCGCATTCGCGCGGCCCAACATGGGCGCAGCACCGAAGCCGAGGTGCGCGACATTCTCGAACAGGCCGTTCTTCCGGGTGGGCGGCTCAAGCTGGGAACGATGCTGGCGGCAATCGGGCAGGAGGCCGGCGGATTCGATTTCGACGCCCAGCGCGACAAGACGCCTGCCGATCCGATGAGCTTCGAATGATCCTTGTTGATACGAATGTCATTTCCGAACCGCTACGACGCGAGCCGAACGCGGCCGTGATCGAGTGGCTCGATGCCCAGAATGTCGAAACCTTGTTTCTGGCTGCGATCAGTCTCGCGGAAATACGATTGGGCGTGGCTGTATTGCCGGAAGGACGCCGGCGAGAGTGGCTGCATCAGAGCATCGAGCAGCGCGTGCTGCCATTGTTTCGCGGACGAATCCTGCCATTCGACGATGCTGCGAGCAAAGCGTATGCGAGCCTTCGCGCACGCGCTCGTGCCGCAGGTGTCGCAATTGCACCATCCGATGGTTTTATCGCCGGCACGGCCGAAGCGAACGGCCTGATCGTCGCCACGCGCGATGTCACGCCGTTCGAGGCAATGGGAATTCGCGTAATCGACCCGTGGGCGCGCTAACGAGCCCACGGCTGCCGGCCCCGCAGGCTGCCCCGCAATTGAAAAACGCGCCGTGCGATGCGGCGCGTTCTGCTTCAGGCAAGCGCGCCGCCGACCTGAAACGACGGCAGGCGGGCGCGAGACTCTGGATACGATTCAATCGACGCCGTGAAACACCGCGTCCTCCGGCCCGAGGTATGCCGGCGGCCGCCACGTCGCGTCGCGCATCGAATGCTGAACGAGGTTCTCGACGCCGAGCAGCACCGCGAAGATCGCCATCCGCACCGGAATGCCGTTGTCGGTCTGACGGAAGATCGCGAGGCGCGGGTCGCGGTTCAGGTCGACCGACAGGTCGTTCGCGCCGGGCCGGCTGTCGCGCGGCAGCGGGTGCATGATCAGCGTGTCGGGCTTGCACACCGTGTCGACGAGCGCCTGGTTGATCTGGAAATCCGGCGTGTAGCCTTCGAACGACTCGTCGGTGAAGCGCTCCTTCTGGATCCGCGTCGCGTAGACGACGTCCGCGCCGCGCAGCCCGGCCGCGAGGTCGGTGGTCTGCTCGATCACGTGGCCGTTCGTCGCGATCTGGTCGACGATGTAGGCCGGCATCTCGAGCGTCGGCGGCGACACGAGCGTGAACTTCAGCCCGCGGTACAGCGCGAGCAGCTTGACGAGCGAGTGCACGGTGCGGCCGTACTTGAGGTCGCCGACCAGCGCGATGTGCGCACCGTCGACGATCTTGCCGAGCCGGGAGAACTCGCGCTGGATCGTATAAAGATCGAGCAGCGCCTGGCTCGGGTGCTCGCCGGGGCCGTCGCCGCCGTTGATCACGGGCAGGTTGGTCGCGCGCGCGAACTCGGCCACCGAGCCTTTCTCCGGGTGGCGGATCACGAGCGCATCGACGTAGCCGGCCATCACGCGGCTCGTGTCGTAGATCGATTCACCCTTGGCCATCGACGAGAACGTGAAGCCCGTCGTGTCGCACACCGAGCCACCGAGCCGGCAGAAGGCGGCGCCGAACGACACGCGCGTACGCGTGCTGGCTTCGAAGAACAGGTTGCCGAGCACGGCGCCTTCCAGGACGCGCGAAATCTTGTGGCGGCGTGCGATCGGCTGCATCACGTCGGCCACGCGAAACAGTGCCTCGACCGATTCCCGCGAAAACTGGTCGACCGACAGCAGTTGCGGCTTGCCTTCGAAAAAGAACTGCTTGGCGAGCCCCTGATTATCTACGCTTTGCGTATAGCCGCTGCCTTCCGGTGCCGAGCGCTCGACGATTTCCGACACGAAGCGCTCGACGATCTCGGGCATCCCGCGCGATTCCTGCGAATCGTCGGGCAACAGCCAGGTATCCAGCGCGCGCCGGCTGACGCCGATGCGATTGGCGAACGCTTCGCGGGTCATGTTGAGGCGGCGCATCGCGTCGCGGAGGAAGGCTTGCTGGGGGACGGTCATCGGCGGCTCCTGACGGAAAATATACGCGGTGCGTATATTAGTTCCTGGCGCGTTGAAGTCAAGGAAAATCTGTGCGGACCGGCTGTGTGGCCCATGTGACATGCGGCGGGTTCGTAGTGGCGCATCGCGGCCGTCTCCGTATAATCAGGTCAGGCCCCGTACCCAGTGTCTTGCCGGGTACCGCGCCGCATACGATTCGCCCGTCGGGCTTGTTGATTCGAAGGAGAATGAGAATGACGCGTACGATTGCTGCAATGCTGCTGGTGGTGACCGCCGCGCTCGCCGGTTGCAACACGGTCGCCGGTGTGGGCCAGGATATTTCGAAGGGTGGCCAGGCGATCAGCGATACGGCTGAAAAGGCCAAGTAAGCCGACTGGTTTCGGAATGCAGAAAGCGCCGGCCGTCCCGCGATTGCGGGGCGGCCCGGCGCTTTTTTTTTCGGCCGGTGCCTACGCCGGCGGCGTCACGCGTGTTCGACGAACGCGTAGCGGCCTTCGACCTTGCGCGGCGTGAACCAGCCGTAGTCGGGGAACATCCGGTTGCGCACGTACCAGACGTAGCCCACCAGCAACGCGGTGATCACGAGACTCGGCAGCGCGGTCGACGGATCGCGTCCGAGTTCGGCGATGGTTTTCGGCAACTGCAGCAGCGACAGCAGGATGAACGCGTGATAGGCGCCGACGCGATGGGTCGCGAAGCCCCAGATGAACAGCAGCGACAGCGGCACGGTCAACGCCAGGAACACGGCCACGAGGCCGGTGCCGGCGCCGCTTGCGAAGAAGTAATACGCGAGCACGAGGCTGATCGCCAGTTGGGCGATACCGAGCGCGACCAGGATCCGGACGTGCACCTTGTTCTTGCGGCAGCGCTCGGGGTCGGGGCGCGATGCGATCAGGTGCGCGAGCACGCGATCCTTGAGCCCCTGCCCGGACAGTTCGGCCAGTGCGTCGGCCTTCCTCGTTCCCGCGGAGAGCAGCACCGCGATTCTTGTTTTGGCTTCCTTCCTGTTCATTGCGTGTCGGATTGTTGTTCGATGGTTGTCAAAGGGGCCGGCCACGCGAATATTGCATCTTGCGGGGTGGTGCGCAATGGATTTGCGGCGCACGGACACATTCCTACAGTGGCCGGGGGCGCGGGCCGCGACGATGTGACGGGAGGAAGTGGCCGCCGTTGCCGCAATCCCGCGATGACTGAAATCAGTCGGCGGCGGTTTGAGCGGGGGTGGGCGCGGGGCTGGCTGGCCGGGCATCGTGCGTGTCGGCGAGCCGCTCGCGCCGCCGCGTCGCGCCGACGAGCATGCCCGCGACGACGAGCGCGATGCCGGCGACCCGCGTGACGTTCAACGTTTCACCGAACAGCGCGACCGCGAACAGCACGGCCGAGACCGGCGCGACCGCCGTGAACAGCGCGGCCTCGGTTCCGCTGGTGCGCGCCGAACCCGCGTACCAGCACAGGTAGCCGAGCACGGTCGGCACCAGCGCGTAGTAGGCGATTGCCGACACGGCGCCGACAGTCCAGCCATCTGCGACCGCGTGCCATTCGAATACAGCCGGCACGAGCGCGAGCACGAAGCCGAGCCCCGACATCGCGGTGGACAGCGCGAGCGGCGGCAGCGGCGCGGCAAGGCGCCGGTTGAGCAGGATGAATACGGCTTCGCATGCGACGGCGGCCAGCACCAGTGCATCGCCGGCAAGCGTCTGGAGCGACGGCAGCGCGTGGCCGGGGGCGAACGTGACGAACAGCACGCCGGCCGTGGCGAGCGCGGCGGCCGCCCAGTCGCGCGGCGTCTGCCGCTCGCGCAGCACGACGGCCGCGATCAGCGTCGACATCGCGGGCAGCGTGCCGAGCATCACGCCTGCGTCGAGCGGCGACGACAGCTTCGTGCCGCTGATCAGCAGCACCGTGTAACCGACGCCGCCCGCTGCAGCCTGGATGACGAGCAGCACGCCGTCGCGGGTGGAAATGCGTGGCCAGCGCATTCGCTGCGCGCGCATCAGCGCGAACAGCAGCGGTGTCGCGATCAGGAAGCGCAGCGCGGTGGCCGTGAACGGCGGCAGGCCGCCTGCCGCGAGACGGCTCGCGATGACGGTGCTGCCGACGCCTGCCATCGCGGCGGCGAGATAGAGATAGCCGATCAGTCGTGTCTTCATGCGCCGCATCGTCGCGTATGGCGGCATCGCGCGTCTTGAACGAAATTGCAGCGGGCGCGGGTGCGTCGAGGGCCGTGCGTGGGGCGTTACGCACGTCCGTTTGCGCAGACTGCTGCCGAAGCCGAAGCCGAAGCCGAAGCCGAAGCCGAAGCGGAAGCGGAAGCGGAAGCGGAAGCCGCAGCCGACGCCCAAGCCCAAGCCCAAGCCCAAGCCCAAGCCCAAGCCGCGCCAGCCGTCGTCGACATCGGGGCCCGCCTTCGATCGCCTTGCAACCGATCGCGTTGCGCGGGGGCCCGACGTCAACCGACCTGCGCAAACCTCCCCGGCGTGATCCCGAACTGGCGCGCGAACGCGCGCGTCAGGTGGCTCTGATCGGCAAAGCCGGCTTCGGCCGCGGCATCGGCGATCGGCAGGCCGCTGGCGAGCAGCGCGCGTGCCAGCCGCGCACGCGACTGGATCAGGTAGGCATGCGGTGTGATGCCGAGTTCGCGGGCAAACCCGCGCAGCAGCTGGAAGCGGCTGACACCGCTCAGGCCGGCCAGCTCGGCGAGCGAAACGGGGGCGGCCGGTGCCGCGTCGAGCCGCTCCCGCGCGATGCGGATCGCCGGTGCAACGCCCGCCGTCGGCAGCGTGCGGTTCGCGTGCCGGGCGAGCAGCCCGGCGACGAGCATCACGAGTGCCTCGTCGCGGGCGAGCGGCGGGGATTCTCCCGCGACGATGCGCGCATGCAGCCGGCCGACGGCGGCCGTGAGCCGCGCGTCGCGTACCGCCGGATGCGCCAGTTCGATGCCGCCGAGGCCTTCTTCCGCCGCGACGCCCGCGACCAGCGCGGGCGCGAGGTACAGCATCCGCCAGCGCCGGCCCGTGCCGGCCTCGATCGGCGAACCGTCGTGCATCTCGCCCGGGTTGACCATGATCGCGTCGCCGGCCAGGGCGTCGACCTGCCCGCGGCCGCTCCACGACCGGTGCGCGCCGCTGACGATCACGCCGACCCCGAATTCGTCGTGCGCGTGGCGCGGAAACGCGCGGTCGGAGTCGAGGCTGATTGCCTCGATGCCTTCGCCGGTCCGTCGGTAGTGGGTGACGCGGTGCATGTGCGCTCCTCGCGCCGGTCGCGGCGCGGATTTCGTGCACTTTAGCGCGTTCCGGCGGCGCGCGCCCTTCATCCTTTTGGCCGATACCGCGCATCGCACGCAGCCCGCACCATGTGCACATGAGCAGCGTACACGGCCCGCCGGGCCTGAAGCTGCGCGGGAGACGGCAGGTGGAACAACAGGATCCGGTATTCATTCAGGTTGGCGCGCTCGCGGACGGTTTCGCGCCGGAAGCGAACATCCTCGCATCCGTCGATGCGCTCGCCGGGCATACGCTGACGCTCGGCGACGCGTCGGGGGCATGGCGGGTCTACATGTTCGAGCCGGGCGCGCTGCAGTGGCGCGACGCGGCGACCGACACGGGCGGCCGCGAGCCGTGCCGCGTGACGCGGTTGCGCAACGGGCTGTACTTCGTCGACTACATCGATTCGTCAGCCCGCGCGACGTCGGTCAGTCTCGTGATCGATCTCGACAACGGGGTATGGACGTCGGTTGTCGGCACGCTGCCGACCGAAGCCGACACGCGTATCGACGCATTCACGCGGGTGGCGCGCGGGCTGCCGCTGACGGGCGTCGAGGCCGGTTTCCGGCACGGCACGCTCGGCGGCCATACGCAGCCGGGGCCGCTGCACGGGCCCACGCGCGAGCTGATCGGCAAGCGGACGATGTACCGCTACAGCCCGACCGAGTGCTACGAGCACATCTACCTGAACGAGAACTTCTACGCGTGGCAGTGCCTGCAGGGTGTCGAAGGCGGCCTGGCCGATGTCGACCGCTGCCATTACTTCAGGATTGCAGAGGAGCTGTATCTGTTCGTGTGGCGCGAAAAGGTGGTGCCGACGCTCGGCGTCGTGCTGATCGACCTCGCGCAGCGCAAGACCGACGGCAAGATCTTCGGCTACCAGGGCGGCGATTTCGGCACGCTGTCGAACTTCCCGATCGGCGCGCATGCGCAGGTGCTGAACGACACCGTGCATCCGCTCGACGGCGGGGCGCAGCGATGAATGCCGCGCCGGGCAGCGGCCGCCTGCGGGCGGATTTCAGCGGGCGTGTCGTGCTCGTCACGGGCGGCGCGCAGGGGATCGGCGCGGCGATCGCGCGCCGTTTCGCGGAATCCGGCGCGTTCGTCGCGCTCGCCGACCTGAACGGCGAGGCCGCCGCCGCACAGGCCGACGCGCTCGCGAGCACGGGCGGCGAGGCGCGCGCCTATCGGGTGGATGCGGCCAGCCGCGACCAACTGGTCGCGCTGGTCGCGGCAGTCGAGCGCGATGGCGGCCGGCTCGATGTCGTCGTCCACAATGCCGCGTATTTTCCGCTGACGCCGTTCACGCAGATCGACGAGCCGACGCTCGACCGGACGCTGTCGGTCAACCTGTCGGCGCTGTTCTGGCTCGCGCAGGCCGCGTTGCCGGCCTTCGGGCGCGCGGGGGCGGGGCGGCTGCTCGTCACGTCATCGGTGACGGGGCCGCGCGTCGTGTATCCGGGGCTCGCGCATTACGCGGCGTCGAAGGCCGGCGTGAACGGCTTCATTCGCGCGGCGGCGCTCGAACTCGCACGCCACAACGTGACGGTGAATGGTGTCGAACCGGGAATGATCCGCACGCCGGCGGCAGGCAATCTTGGCGATGCGTCGGTCGCCGCGCAGATCGCGCGCGACATTCCGCTTGCGCGGATGGGCGAGCCGGAAGATATCGCGAACGCGATGCTGTTTCTCGCGTCGGCCGATGCCGCGTACATCACGGGGCAGACGATCGTCGTCGACGGCGGTGCGACGTTGCCCGAGAGCGGGGCGGTGCTGGGCGGCGAGTGATGGCTGGCCGGGTAACGCGCCGCGCAACGAGGCGGCTCCGGCGGCCTGCCGCGCGTTCACGCAGCAGGCTCGGCAGGTTCCGTCGGGGGCATCTTCGCGAGCGTCAGTCCGGCATGCCGTCGTGGTCCCCGAGCGGCCTGGCGGGCCAGTCCACCCAGCGGTCCGCGCGGGTAAGCTCGTACGCCTCGTTCTTCGGGTAGCGGATGCGGTTGTCGTCGCGCGGGCGTTCGCCGATCACCATCAGCCTGACCTCGTCCTTCGTGTTGTTGATGAAGGTGTGACAGATGCCGGTGCCCGCCGGAAACGCGACGGAATCACCTTCGGCAACGGGGTGCAGCACACCGTCGATCCAGACATCGGGCTTGCCCTCGAGCACGTACACGAACTCCTGCTCGGTGCTTTCGGCATGCGGATATGAGGTTCGCCGACCCGGCAGGAGCCTCACGTGATGAATGCCGATACGGGTGATGCCGAGTTCGGCGGAAAGCGGTGCGTCCAGCGCCATCGGCTCGGTGTCGCCGCGATAGCAATGCGCTTCCGGTTCTTCGAGCTCGGTCCAGTGCTTGATGAAATCGGGGCGGGTCATTGGGTGCTCTCCTTTCGGGGGATGTCGACTGTGGCGATTCACGCGCCGGCGTCGGCAGCGGTTTGCGCCCCATCTCGGCGAATGAACCTCGGCCGATAACTTGCCGGCCGATACGAAACGACGGTTGCACGTCGCGGCTGCCGGGGGCGGGACGTTGGCCCGGATGCCGCCGGCGAAGCGATCGGCGACATCCACGGCATTTTGCGACGAACCCTTTTCGTTGTGGAAACGACGTGCGAGACGCGCGCATGCCTCCCGCCGCGTACCGCCGCGACTACAGCCAGCCGTTGCGGATGAACTCGACGATCGAATAGCGGCGGTGCTCGAGATCGTGCTGCCGGACGGCATCGACGATGCGCGATACGCCATCCGCGTAGGGCGTATCGCCCACCACGCGCGATTCGAACTGCAGGCTGCACGCACCGTCGTCGATGCGTATCCGGTGAATCGCGTGGCGGCCGAGCTGATCGTCGGCGACGGCGAATTCGCTGCGCTGCACGTCCGGGTCGCGCACGGAGCGGATGTCTTCCGGCCGCACGCCGAGCGACTGGCCGATCCCGACGGCCGTGCCCGGGACGGACGTCTTGCCGGCCTGGTGCGACTCCGTCAGGCTGATCCGGCAGTCGTGAAACAGGTGGCCGCTGGTTTCCAGCATGCTCATGAACTTGAGCATCAGGATGTTCGTGTTCGGACACAGCACGATCGGGAAAGCGTACGAGCCGGTTTCGAGCACGGAGCCGGTGGACAGCTCGACGAGCGGCGACGCGGAGGCCTCGCAGAATGCGATGACGTCAGGGAGCTCGCGGCCGGAACCGGCGTGCACGACGATCGAGCGGGCGTCGATATGCCGGGCATCGCCATGCCGGGCGTCGCTATGCTGCGCATCGTTGTGCGTGCTGTCCGACCACGCCATCACGCGACAGGTTGCGGGGTCGAGCCGGTGCGCGCCGAGCAGTTCGCTGGCCAGCTTGCCGGTTCCTACGACGAGTACTTGCATGGCATTGACGGGTTGAGGTTCGGAATTCGTTCAGGACGGGAAATGGCGCCGGCCGTCGGGTGGCCCGGCACGGTCGCGGCGCGTGCCGCCGCAGCGGCCTCGCGCATTATGCCCGGCCGGCCGCCTGCGCGCCCGCCGGGCTGCGCAGGCGGCGTGCGGTGCGACAGTGCGCGGTGCGTCAGCTCGCCGACACCGTCGGCAGCCACGCGTTCGCCGCATTCTGCGTGGCGAGCTGCTTCGCGATCGAGCGCGCGAGTCGATCCGTATCGGACGCCACCGTGTCGTGCCTCGCTTCCGACACGCCATGCAGGCCGGCGCCGCGATGTTCTTCACGCCGCTCGTATGGCTCGGCGTGCGCCCGGAAGCCGTGCTCGCGATCCTGTCGTTCAACCTGATGTACCAGTTCTGGCTGCACAACACGTGGATGCCGAAGCTCGGCTGGCTCGAATACGTGTTCAATACGCCGTCCGCGCACCGCGTGCACCATGCGTCGAACCTCGACTACCTCGATGCGAACTACGGCGGCGTGCTGATCGTGTTCGACCGGCTGTTCGGCACCTATGTCGCCGAGCGCGCCGACGAGCCGTGCCGTTTCGGCCTCGTCACGCCGACCCGTTCGCGCAATCCGTTCGTCGTCGAACTCGAACACTGGGCGAGCCTCGCCCGCGACGTCGCGACGGCCCGCGACGCGTGGACGGCGATCCGCTTCGTACTGCTGCGGCCGGGCTGGCGCCCGGACAACCAGGGCGAAACGACGGAGGAACTGCGCCGCCGCAGCCTCGTCGCCGTGCGCACGGATGCGTGAACGCGCTACGCTGTGTCGAATTGCCGGCCGCGCATGCGTGCCGCGGCCGGCATGACCCATGCAATACGCATCATCAGGCAACCCTCGATCCAGGAGAAAACATCGATGGAACACGATTTCAAAGGCAAGGCAGTCGCGATCACCGGCGGGTTCGGCCATCTGGGCGTCGCGACGGCCGCGTGGCTCGGCGCGCGCGGCGCACGCGTCGCGCTGATCGGCCGCGGCGCGGCCCCGGCGGCAGAGGCACTGCCCGGCGTGCCGGCCGACGCGCTGCGCATCGGCGGCATCGATCTGGTCGATCCGCAGGCCGCCGCGCGGGCGCTCGATACCGTGCAGCGCGAATTCGGCCGGGTCGACGCGCTGCTGAACATCGCGGGCGCATTTGTGTGGCAGACGATCGCCGACGGCGACGCCGCCACGTGGGACCGCATGTACGAACTGAACGTGAAGACCGCGCTGAACGCATCGAAGGCCGCGCTGCCGCACCTGCTGGCGAACCCGGCCGGGCGTATCGTCAACATCGGCGCGGGCGCGGCGTTCAAGGCCGGCGCGGGAATGGGCGCCTATGCGGCCGCGAAGGCCGGCGTCGCGCGGCTCACCGAGGCGCTGGCGGCCGAACTGCTCGACCGTGGCGTGACGGTGAACGCGATCCTGCCGAGCATCATCGATACGCCGCCGAACCGCGCGGACATGCCGGACGAGGATTTCTCGCGCTGGGTGCGGCCGGAACAGATCGCGGCGACGATCGGGTTCCTGCTGTCCGCCGACGCGCAGGCGATCACCGGCGCGTCGATTCCGGTGACCGGCCGCGTCGCGTAGTCCGGCGGGCACGGGCTCGCGCTCGCGCGGCGGCCGGCCGTGCGTACAATGGCGCACCGGACCCACGCGAGCCCAGCCCGAGACCATGCATCAGCCCCATATCCTGATCGTCGAAGATGAAGTGGCGATCGCGGACACGATCGTCTACGCCCTCGGCACCGACGGCATGCAGACCGTCCACTGCACCCTCGGGCAGGCGGCGCTCGACCGCCTGCGCGATGCGCGCTTCGACCTCGTCGTGCTCGACGTCGGCCTGCCGGACCTCAGCGGCTTCGAGGTATGCCGGCGGCTGCGCACGTTCTCCGACGTGCCGGTGATCTTCCTCACCGCGCGGCACGACGAAATCGACCGGATCGTCGGGCTCGAGATCGGTGCCGACGATTACGTGGTCAAGCCGTTTTCGCCACGCGAGCTGGCGGCCCGGGTGCGCGTGATCCTGCGGCGTTTCCACCGGGCGACCGCGCCCGAATCGATACCCGCGCCCGCGCCGGCTCCCGATGCGACGACCGCACCGGGCTTCACGGTCGATACCGATGGCGCGCGCGTGTCGTGGCTCGGCCACGCACTGGATCTCACGCGCTACGAATTCGGGCTGCTGGCGCTGCTGGTCCGGCATCCCGGGCGCATCTACTCGCGCGAGCAACTGATGGATCTCGTGTGGCACGAGGCCTTCGATTCGGCCGACCGCACGGTCGACACGCACATCAAGACGCTGCGCGCCAAGCTGCGCGCGATCGACCCCGAGCGCGACCCGATCCGCACCCATCGCGGGATGGGTTATTCGCTGCAACCGTAACGACCGGCACCGCCCATGCATATCGGCCTGCGCATCTTCTTCGGCTTTTTCCTGATCGTCGGGCTGGCCGCGCTGATCACGCTGCGCGTGTTCGTGCAGGAGGTGAAGCCCGGCGTGCGCGAGGCGATGGAGGACACCCTCGTCGATACCGCGCAAGTGCTCGCGACGCTGGCCGCCGACGACAT
Source organism: Burkholderia sp. AU4i (assembly GCF_000466765.1). Taxonomy (NCBI): domain Bacteria; kingdom Pseudomonadati; phylum Pseudomonadota; class Betaproteobacteria; order Burkholderiales; family Burkholderiaceae; genus Burkholderia; species Burkholderia sp. AU4i. The sequence goes on from NZ_ASSI01000044.1 coordinate 18,631, forward strand.
GGCCAGCGGCCATATCGCCGACGGCGCTTTCGCGCGGCAGCTCGCGCAACTTCACGAACGCCCGGTCAGCGCGAACGTGTGGGGCGTGCAGAAGAACGTGATCGGCTACCGCCTCTACATCACCGACGCGCACGGCATCGTGCGCTACGACTCCACCGGCCGCGCGCTCGGGCAGGACTATTCGCGCTGGAACGACGTGTACCGGACGCTGCGCGGCGAATACGGCGCGCGCAGCACGCGCAGCGATCCGAACGACGACAGCAGCACCGTGATGCACGTGGCGGCACCGATCCGGCGCGGCAACGAGATCATCGGCGTGCTGACGATCGCGAAGCCGAACCAGACGGTCGCGCCGTTCATCGCGCGCAGCCAGCGCAAGATCATGCTGTACGGCGCGCTGCTGATGGGCGGCGCGATCCTGATCGGCGTCGCGTGCACCTGGTGGCTGGTGGTCGGGCTGCGTCGCCTGCAGCGCTATGCGCGCGCGATTGCGGCGGGCGAGCGGGCCGAGATGCCGCTGCAGGGTGCGAGCGAACTGGCCGAGCTCGGGCGCGCGGTGGAAAGCATGCATCAGCGGCTGGAGGACCGGCAGTACGTCGAGAACTACATCCACACGCTCACGCACGAGATGAAAAGCCCGCTGGCGGCGATCAGCGGTGCAGCCGAACTGCTGCAGGAAGACATGCCGGTTGCGAACCGCCGGCGCTTCACCGAGAACATCCGTCGCCAGGCCGGCCGCCTCGAACAGATGATCCGCAAGCTGCTCGCGCTCGCCGAAGTCGAACAGAAGCAGCGGCTGTCGGTGCGCGAACCGGTCGCGCTGCGGCCGGTGCTCGAACAGCTCGTCGACGATATCGAGCCGCGCGCACGGCAGCGCGGCGTGAACCTGGCGATCGACGCGAACGACGCGGCCGACCCGGCGGTCGTCGAAGGCGATCCGTTCCTGCTGCGCCAGGCGCTCGGCAACCTGCTCGACAACGCGCTGGATTTCGCGCCGCGGGGCAGCACGATCCGCATCGCGCTCGAACGGCAGCCGGCGGGCAGGGCGCACGTCGCGATCGTGCGCGTCGCCGATGACGGCCCCGGCGTGCCCGACTACGCACTGGCGCGCGTGTTCGAGCGCTTCTATTCGCTGCCGCGCCCCGACGGGCAGGATCGCAGCACGGGCCTCGGGCTGTGTTTCGTCCGCGAAGTCGCGATGCTGCACCGCGGCCAGGTCGCGCTCGCGAACCGCGACGAAGGCGGCGCGTGCGCGACGCTCACGCTGCCGTCGGCGGCCTGACCGCGCTTCACGTTCGCCCCACATTCGCTTCACACCGGCTTCAATCGCCCTTCACCGGGCCGGCGCATGCTGGCGGTACCTTTTACTCCGGTACCTGTCGGCCATGAATCGAGTCCTGTTGTTCAAATTCGTGATCACCGCGTTGCTTGCGCTGCTGATCCTGATCCCGCTGCAGATGGTGCAAAGCATCGTGCACGAACGCTCCGCGTATCGCATGGATGCGCTGCAGAGCATCTGGTCGAGCTATGCGGGGCCGCAGACGGTGTCGGGGCCGGTGCTTGTCGTGCCTTACACGGAAGTCACGCGCGTGCGCGACGAGACGCCCGCCGGCGGCGCGACGAAGACGAGCCTGAGAAGCGAGACGAAGCGCCTGCTCGTGTTTCCGAAGACGCTGAACGTCGACGGCACGCTGACGACCAGCGTCCGCTATCGCGGCATCCACAAGGCGCTGGTGTACGAACTGACGAGCCGGTTGACCGGCACGCTGGCGTTGCCGGACCTGAAGAAGCTGCCGCAGGCGGACGGCCACGTGAGCTTCAAGGTCGACAACGCCTATGTCGCGATCGGCATCGGCGACATTCGCGGGCTGACCGCGCAACCCGACGTGCGTATCGGCGGCGCGCGTTTCGACGTGGAGCAGGGCACGCGGCTGGACAGCCTGCGCCAGGGTGTGCACGCGAACGTCGATCTCGCGGCGCTGGCCGAAGCAGGCGCGGGAGCGGGAGCTGGCGCGGTCGTGCCGTTCAGTATCGACCTGCCGCTGCGGGGCGCGGAGTCCGTCGCGTTCGCGCCGGTGGGCGACCAGAACGATTTCTCGCTGAAGTCGACGTGGCCGCATCCGAGTTTCGACGGCGCGTTCCTGCCGAACAACCGCACGGTCGATGCGCGCGGGTTCACCGGCAACTGGCGCGTGACGTCGTTCAACACGAAGGCGCGCGAGCAGATCGCGACCGGCAACGGGGAAGGCGCGATCGAAACGGCGTCGGTATCGATGATCGAACCCGTGAACGTCTATCTGCAGGCCGAACGCGCAACGAAGTACGGCGCGCTGTTCGTGATGCTCACGTTCGCGAGCTTCTTCATGTACGAGCTCGTGAAGCGGCTGCGCATTCACCCGATCCAGTACACGCTGGTCGGCCTGTCGCTCGCGTTGTTCTTCCTGCTGCTGTTGAGCCTCTCCGAACACATCGCGTTCGCGTATGCGTATCTCGCGGCGAGCGGCGCATGCATCGGGCTGCTCGGCTTCTACCTGTCGTTCGTGCTGCATAGCGTGAAGCGCGGCGCGGTGTTCTCGGTGCTGCTCGCGGTGCTGTACGCGGCGCTCTACGGGCTGCTGCTGTCGGAAGACAACGCGCTGATGCTCGGTTCGCTGCTGCTGTTCGCGATCCTCGCCGGCATCATGACGCTCACGCGCCGCGTCGACTGGTATTCGCTCGGCGCCGCGTGGCAACCGTTGGCCGACAAGACGGCCGCGGGCGCCGTGAAGCCGGGCGCGCAGGCGAAGTAGGCACGCGGGTGGCGAGGAAGCGCGCCGGTCGGCAATGCGACGGCCGGCGCGTCGTCCGGCGCGGGACAGCCGCGCTTCACGCGCGCGGTGCGGGCCGGCGAAAACGCGCGAGCGGAATTTCGGCGACGGCGGTGATCTCGATCAGCAGGTCAGGATGGTAGAGACGTTCGACCTGGACGGTCGTCGTCACCGGATAGGGCGCGGCGAAATACGTGTTGCGGATGTCGCCGGCCTGCATGAAGGCATCGATGTCGGTCGCATGGTGGACGAGCGAGATCACGTCCTGCATCTGCCCGCCCATCGCGGCGAGCACGGCGCGGATGTTGTCGAGCGTCTGCCGCACCTGCATGCGCATGTCGCCGTGGCCGACCACCTGGCCGTCGCGGTCGAGCGCCACTTGCCCCTTCAGATGCACGATCCGGCCGTCGCCCTGGATCACGGCCATCGAGAACGCGCCGAACGGCGCCCAGACTTCCGTCGGATTCACTGCTTCGGCCATCACGCGGCTCCTGTGGGGCGGCGGCTGCACGGCTTGCGGCGAGCGGCCGCGCAACGGAGGCGCGCCGTCGACAGCACCGCTCGCTTCGTCGACAATCGCGCCATTATGGATGAACGCGCGGCGACGCATGGGGCGTTGTTCCGCGATCAAGACGACACACATGGACGATATCCGCGTCATCAAGGATCGTGCGGCGCTCGACGGCACCGCGTACGTCGAACTCATGGGCGGGCCGTATGCGCGCACCTGCTGGAATGCCGGGTCGCTGTTCTTCGACGAGGAAGTGTTCGGGCTGCTCGAGGCGGCAATCGCGCGGCAGATCCCCGACTACGACCATTACGCGTTCAACGCCGTCGGCATGGCCGACTGGCTTGCGATCGTCGCCGAACTGGCCGACACGGGCAGGAGGCTCGGCAACGCCGCGCAGCGCACCGACGCGCTCGACCGGCTCGGTTTCATTTTCAGCGGATCGCGGCAGGCTTTCGTCGCGCGTCTCGACGCAAGCTGCGCCGCGCTGGCCGGCGTGATCGCGGAAGTCGACGCGTGGACACGCGACGTTCGGCTTCGCCACGACCAGGTGACGATCCTGGGGATGTGACGCGGCGTGTGCGGGGTGTCACCGCCGACAGGCCGGGCGGCATCCACTTATACTGGATCTTTTCCGCCATTCGATTTTCGCCGTGCCCACGCCTGCCCCCACCGATCCGTCCATCGACGATCCGCGTCCGACCCCGCCCGTACAGCCCGAACTGGAAGACTGCTGCAACAGCGGTTGTTCGCCGTGCGTTTTCGACCTGTACGACGAAGCACTGGCGCGCTATCGCGTCGAACTGGCCGAGTGGGAAGCGCGGCATGCGCAGCGCAAGCCATGACGACACGCCCGATGCCGGCAAGCGGTGCGCACGTGCCGCGCGTCTCGAGCCGCGCCGGCAGTGCGCACCGGTTCCGCGTCACGCGCCCGCATGCAGCCGCCGATGCAGCGGCCCGAGCATGGCCGACAGCGCGATGCACGCGAGCAGCACGGCCGTCAGCGCGAACATCGACGTTCTGAAGCCCTGCACATAATCGAGCGCGGCCGGATGCGTGCCGAGCCGGGCGAAGAACACGCCGCCGAGCGTCGCCGCGCCGACGGCCGCGCCGATCTGCAGCATCGCGGTGACCATGCCGGACGCCACGCCCGCTCGCGCGGTATCGACTTCCGCGAGCACGATCCGCACGACCGACGGCAGCACGAGGCCCTGGCCGACACCGATCGCCGCGATCCCCACGTAGAAGCCGGGGCCCGGCGCGGCCGCACCGGCAAGCGCGGCGGCCGTCGCGACGCCGGCCGCGAGCATCGCGAAACCGAGCGTGAGCACGCGATAGCCGCCGAACCGGCCGACGAGTCGCGGCATCAGCAGCGGGCTCGACAGGAAGCCCAGCCCGAGCGGCAGGATCGCGAGCCCCGATGCGAGCGGCGACCAGTTCAGGCAGCCCTGCAGATAGATCCCGTAGCTCAGGAAGAACGCGCTCAGCGTATAGAACAGGAACGCCAGCACGAGCCCGAGTGCGACGACCGGGTTCCGGAACAGGCGCACGTCGAGCAGCGGATCGTGGCCGCCCGCGAGACGGCGCGCCTCGACCGCCAGCAGCGCGCCGAGCATCGGCAGCGCGCCGACGAGGCACGCGACCATCCAGAGCGGCCAGCCAGCCTCGCGCCCGTGCGTGAGCGGGTAGACGAGCATCAGCAGGAACAGCGACAGCAGTGCCATGCCGGGCACGTCGATGCGCTGGCCGCGCGGCGGCCGGCTTTCCGGGATGAAGCGCCAGCTGCCGACCAGCGCCAGGATGCCGATCGGCAGATTGACGAGGAAGATCGCGCGCCAGCCGAGCCCGAACGGATGCAGGCTGATCAGCGCACCGCCGCCGAGCTGGCCGATCACGGCCGCGAGGCCGAACACGAAACCGTAGAAGCCCATCACGCGCACCTGCTCCTGCGGGCTGAACACGCTGCGGATCGTCGCGAGCACCTGCGGCGCGAGGATCGCGGCGAACAGGCCCTGCAGCACGCGGCCGCCGACCAGCACCGCGCCGCTGCCGGCGAGCCCGCACAGCGTCGACGCGACGACGAAGCCGGCCATCCCGATCATGAACATGCGCTTGCGGCCGTACAGGTCGCCGAGCCGGCCGCCGGTGATCTGCACGACGGCGTTCGCGCACGCGTATGCCGACACGACGAGCTGCAGCTCGGCCGGGCGCGCGCCGATGCCGTCGCGGATGGCCGGTAGCGCCAGATTCACAATGAAGTAGTCGAGCGGCGGCAAAATCGCGCCAACCAGCAGGACCACCAGCGCCCAGCCGTGGTGGCTGCGCGGTGTCGCCGCGGCGGCCGTGCCGGCCGGGCCGCAGGGGGCAAGGGTGTCGTGGGTCATGGAAACCAGTCCGAAGAAACAAGGGCCGTATCCAGGCCGGACGCGGCGTCGTGAGCGCCGGTTCGGCCGGGGGCGGGCGATTGACCCCCATTCTGGGTGGTGGCAATGAATCGGAAAAGCGGGAATTGGTGGTAGCATCCATCGGGTTATTCGATGGATGGAGAAGGGCGATGCGCGGTTTCGACCTGGATCAGTTGCGTACTTTCGCGGCGGTCGCGGATGCCGGCAGCCTGACGGCCGCCGCACCGCTGCTGCACCTGTCGCAGTCGACGGTCAGCGAGCAGGTGCGCAAGCTCGAATCGCGCGCCGGCGTGCCGCTGTTCGTGCGCAGCAAGCGGGGCGTCGAGCCGACCCCGGCCGGCTCGCGGCTGCTGCAGCACGCGCGGCGCATCGTCGCGCTGAACGAGGCCGCGTTCGACGAAGTGCGCGGGCAGGCGATCAAGGGCGAACTGCGCGTCGCGATCACCGATTACTACCGGACCAACGAAGTCGCGGGCCTGCTGGCCCGGCTGCGGGAGTGCTACCCGCAACTGAGCCTGCACGTCAGCGCGATGAAGAGCGCGGACATCGAGGCGGCGCATGCGCGGGGGCAGGTCGATCTCGGCGTGGTGATGAACCTGTCGAGCGGGCCGTTCCGGCCGGCGTCGGCCGATAGGCGCTGGGTGCTGCGGCGTGGGCCGCTGTCGTGGGTCGCGTCGCCCGCGCTCGCCGAGCAACTGCCCGAGCCGTTGCCGCTCGTGCTGCTGCCGGACGACTGCATGATGCATCAGGTCGCGGTGCGCGCGCTCGACGAGCGGCATATGCCGTACCGGCTCGTGCACAGCGCGTCGGGGGTCGCGGGGCTGCAGTCGATGCTGGCGGCGGGGCTCGGTGTGGGCTGCCTGTGCGCGTCGGCGATCGGCGAGGGCATGATGCGGCTCGGCGCGAAATACCGTCTGCCGCCGCTGCCCGATGCGGTGTTTTCGCTGACGCCGCCGATGCCGGGCGAACGCGAAACCGTCACGCAGGCGCGCGAGGTGCTGTCGCGGCAATTGCTGATGTAGAACCGAGGAACCGTGGAACCGGGCCGCGCGATGCGCGGCGGCGCGTACCTGAGAGGCGCGCCAGGAGAAAAAAATGAACGACGAACTGCAACGCCAGATGGCCGCGAAGCTGCAGGATGCGCTGGAGCGCGTGGTCGACGAACGCTCGCTGATCCACTTCCTGCGCGTGCTCGGCCACGACTGGAGCATGGAGCGGCAGCTCGAGGCCGACCTGCCGCCGTCGCCGTATGCGCGCGCCGCGCTCGGCTGGGAAAACCACTCGATCGGCGAGTACCTGGACGCGATGGTCGACTGGGCCGAGGCATCGGAGGAAGGGCTGCGCTACTACGACCTGCCCGACAATCCGTGGCGGCGCATGGCGGACATCCTGTTCGCCGGGAAAAGCTACGAATAGCGCCGCTCGGGCGATTCGTTTGCTTCACGTTCGCCGCTTCGAATCGCTCAACGGCTCAACGGCTCAACGGCTCAACGGCTCAACGGCTCAACGGCTCAACGGCTCAACGGCTCAACGGCTCAACCGCCCAACCGCTCAACCGCCCAACCGCCTATTCGGCCGGTTCGCCGTTCACATACGCACGCAGCCCGTCGGCCAGCGCATCGAACACCGCACGGCAGCGCGGGTTCGTGCGCAGGTCCTCGTGCATCACGACCCACGTTTCCAGCTGCATCGCGGGCCCGTCCGGCAGCACGCGCACGAGCCGCGCGTCCCGTTTCGCGAGCCCGGTCTGGCAGAAGCCGATTCCGTAGCCGGCGCGGATCATCGCGAGCTGCGCCAGGTTGCTGTCGGTGCGCAGCGAGAATGCGTCGCGCTTCCACATCGGCATGCCGCGGCCTGCCGAGCGGATGAACGGCGTGACCGTGTCGAAGCCGATCAGCGCGTGATGCGCGAGTTCGTCGATCGTCGCGGGCGCCCCGTTGCGCGCCAGGTAGTCGTCGCGCGCATACAGCGCGACATCGATTTCGCCGATGCGCCGCGCCACGAGCGCCTCCTGCGCGGGCGGCGCCATCCGGACCGCGATGTCGGCCTCGCGCTTGAGCACGTCCTGGATGCGGTCGGTCGGCACCAGCTCGATGACGAGCCCCGGATGGTTGCGCCGCAATTGCGCGAGAACCGCCGGGAGCACTTCGACGGCGATCACGTCGCTAGCCGAGATCCGCACGATGCCTCGCACGCCGGCGCCGTGGCTCGCGGCCGCCCGCTCGAACGCGGCGGCCGCGCTGCGCAGCGCCTCCGCATGGCCGCGCAGCGCGAGCGCCGCCTCGGTCGGCAGCAGGCCGGACGGCGAGCGCGTGAACAGCGTCTGGCCGAACGCGGCCTCGAGTGCCGCGACGTGGCGGCCGGCCGTCGGCTGCGTGATGCCGAGCGCCCGCGCCGCGCCGGACAGCGAGCCTTCCGTCAGCACGGCAAGGAAGGTGCGGTAGCGTTCCCAGTTCAGATCGGTGGTCATGCATAAATGTATAGCTGATCCATTGTGTTCGGCAATTCCTTGATAGCCTCCGGCGCGCCAGAATGCGTGTCATGACGGTTCATTCAAGGAGAGCGGCAATGACGAACCACGCAGGCGGGACGCAACGGCAGGCGCTCGTGCTCGGCGCAAGCGGCGGGATTGGCGGGGAAGTCGCGCGGCAGCTGCGCGATGCGGGCTGGCAGGTGCGCGCGCTGAAGCGCGGGCTCGACGCCGACACCGTGGAGCGCGACGGCATCGCATGGATGCGCGGCGACGCGATGGACCGCGACGCGGTCGTCCGGGCCGCGCGCGGGTGCAGCGTGATCGTGCACGCGGTGAATCCGCCCGGCTACCGGAACTGGGCCGGGCAGGTGCTGCCGATGATCGACAACACGATCGCGGCGGCGCAGGCGGAGCAGGCCACCGTCGTGCTGCCGGGCACGGTGTACAACTATGGCGCCGATGCGTTTCCGGTGCTGCACGAAGATGCGCCGCAGCATCCGTCGACGCGCAAGGGCGCGATCCGCGTCGAACTGGAGCGCCGGCTGCAGGATGCGGCCGCGCATGGCGTTCGCACGATCATCGTGCGCGCAGGCGATTTCTTCGGGCCGAGGCTCACCGGCAACAGCTGGTTTGCGGCGGGGCTCGTCAAGGCCGGGCAGCCGGTGGCGGCCATCAGCGTGCCGGGGCGGGACGGCGTTGGGCATCAGTGGTCGTATGTGCCGGACGCCGCGCGCACGATGGTCGAGCTGATCGAGCGGCGCGACACGCTCGAACCGTTCGCACGCTTTCACCTCGGCGGGCACTGGGACGAGGACGGCACGCAGATGGCGGAGGCCGTGCGCCGTGTCGCGCAGCGGCACGGGCTGCGTCCGACGGTGCGCAAGTTCCCGTGGTGGTTCGTGTGGGCCGCGGCGCCGTTCGTCACGACGCTGCGCGAATTGCTCGAGATGCGCTACCTGTGGCGCGAGCCGATCCGGCTGGACAACACGCGGGTGACCGCGGTGCTCGGCCGCGAGCCGGTCACGCCGCTCGATACCGCGATCGAGGCGACGCTGGCGGGGCTCGGGTGTCTCAAGTGAGCAACGGGGGCGCGCGAACGCAATCGCGTTCTGCTATGATCCGCGCTCCCTTCCTCGACGCTGCTGCAGGAAGGTACCCACGACCGCCGGAATGCCGGAGGTCGCGTCGTACCTTTTTCATTTTCAGCAGCGATGTCTACTTTTCCTCGTTTAAAAAAGGCCTTGCAACGGCAAGGCATCCGTGTCGACCATCACGCCGGCATCTATCACCTGCGCAATGAACTGGCGCAGGCGTCCGTCCTGTTGCCCGCTTCGCTCCCGCTCGAGGAGAAGGCCGTCCAGCAGTTGCTCGCGTTCGCGGCCGTCCGTTCGCCGGATGGCCATCAGCGCGTATGCAAGGCCTGCGCGACGCCGGACTTTCATCCGGGCGGGGTCGCGCCCGTCGGCTCGATCGTCGCGACCGACGACGCGTTCGTGATTCCCGCCGCGATCGGCACCGATATCAACTGCGGGATGCGTCTCGTCACCACGGGCCTCAAGCGCTCGGCGCTCGCGCCGTTCGAGACGGCGCTCGTCGAGCGGCTGACGCGCGCGATTCTCGCCGACCGGCGCGACGTGCCGGTCGGCAGCGATGCCTTCCGCGCGCTGTTCGACGCGGGCCCCGCGGCATTCGTCGATCGCGTCGCGCCGCAGGGGCTCTGGGCGCACGTCGACCGCGACCGGCTCATCGACGAACTGTCGTCGTGCATCGGCCTCGACCGGTTCGACGGCAGCGCGAAATACGCGCCCGACGCGCATGTCGGGTCGCGCGAGGTATTCCGCGACCCTTGCCTCGGCACCCCGGGCTCGGGCAATCATTTCGTCGAACTGCAGGTGGTCGACGCCGTGCTCGACCGGCATGCGGCCTACCGGGCGGGACTCGCGAAGGACGACGTCGTCGTGATGATCCACAGCGGTTCGCGCGAGGTCGGCTTCTACGTCGGGCGACGCTGGATGGACCGGGCGCGCGCGGCATGGCCGGTGGGCGTCAGGCATCCGGAAAGCGGCCTGTACGGCCTTTCCGGCGAGCTGGCGCGCGACTATCTCGTCGCGATGGGCACCGCCGCGCGTTATGCGTGGCTCAACCGTGTCGTGCTTGCCGAGATGGTTCGCAAGGAACTGGCGGAGCTCACCGGCGAGACCCGTTCGGCACTCGTGGTCGACGTGCCGCACAACGTCGTGCTGCGCGAAAACGGGATGAATGTCCATCGCAAGGGGGCGACCCCCGCCCGCGACGGCGATCTCGCGCTGATTCCCGGATCGATGGGCGATGCGTCGTTTCTCGCGACGGGGCTCGGTCATCCCGACTGGCTGTGGTCGTGCAGCCACGGCGCCGGCCGCAGCGTGCGCCGGCAGGCGGTGCGGCGGATGCGCGCGGAGCAGGCGCCGGGCACGTGGCGCTGTGTGACGCTGCGCGACGAGCGCCGCATCGAGGAAGCGCCGGAAGCCTACAAGCCGATCGGGCCCGTGATCGACGCGCAGGAACAGGCCGGCCTTATTCGCAGCGCGGTCCGGTTGAAGCCGTGGGTCACGTTCAAGGCATGACGGGCGGCGGGGGCGGCGCGCACGCC
>NZ_ASSI01000045.1:0-150216 GCF_000466765.1 Burkholderia sp. AU4i
GGCCGGCCTGCCGGCCGGGCGCGCACTGGCCGCGCTGGTCGCGGCGGGGCTCGTCGGCACGCTCGGCGAAGTCGGGCTGCTGCATTTTCGCGGTGCGTTCCAGCATCGCGCGATGTTCGCGCCGCTCGTCGTACCGCCGATTGCCGCGCTCGCGACCGCGCAGCTCGCGCTGTCGCGCCGGAGCGCGGACTTGCGGTTCTGCCGCGTGTGGCTGCGCGCGACGGCGGTACTCGGGACCGTCGGCGTCGCGTTCCATGCGCGCGGCGTCGCGCGGCAGATGGGCGGTTGGGGCAATGCGGCGCAGAACGTACTGTCCGGCCCGCCGCTGCCGGCGCCGCCGGGCTTCACCGCACTCGCGATCGCGGGGCTCGCCGCCACCGCACTCGCCGAAGGGGAAGGGCAATGAGCGGTGTGCGTGGCATCACGGCGGTCGCGCTGCCGCGCTATGCGGGTTACGACGTCCTTGCCAAGCGTGACACGCCGTCATGGAACGACGCAACGCGTCGCGCGATCGATGCGCGGCTGCGGGTGGAGGCCGCCGCGCCGCGTCATCTGGATGCCGAACGATTCGCGACGCTCGATGCGCTGTGCGCGCGCATCGTGCCGCAGGAGCCGGGCGATGCCGGCGTGGTCCCGACGGCGGCACTGCTCGACGCGCGACTCGCGGCTGATGAGGGTGACGGCTACCGCGATGCGCGGCTCCCGCCGCTGCGGGATGCGTGGCAGACCGGCCTCGCCGCGCTCGACGCGATGGCGCACCATGCGCACGGCCGCGCATTCGCTTCGCTCGGCGCGAACGACGCCGACGTGCTGCTGCATGCGGTGCAGCACGGCGAAATCGATCGAAGCGTCGCGCCGGTCTGGGGGGGCATGGATCCGCGTACGTTCTTCGCGAAGCGAGTGCTGATGGATATCTGCGGTGCGTACTACAGCCACCCGTTCGCTTGGAACGAGATCGGCTTCGGTGGCCCCGCGAGCCCGCGCGGCTACGTGCGGATGGGATTCAACCGGCGTGACCCCTGGGAAGCTGAAGCACGCGTGGACGAGGGCGACCGCGATGGCCATTGACACATCGCCGTTTCCCGAGACGCCGCGCGGCCGCGATGGCCGCGCGCCCGATCCGTTGCGCGTCGGCGGCTGGTCGCCGATGCGCATGTTCGGCGACCACGACGAAGTCGACTTCGTGATCGTCGGCACCGGCGCGGGCGGCGCCACGCTCGCGTGCAAGCTCGCCGAATACGGGTTCTCGGTCGTCGCGCTCGACGCAGGCGCGTGGTGGCGGCCGCTCGAGGAATTTGCGTCCGACGAGACGCACCAGCACAAGCTGTTCTGGACCGACGAGCGGATCTGTGACGGCGCCGATCCGCTCACGCTCGGCACCAACAACAGCGGCCGTGCGATCGGCGGGAGCACCGTGCATTTCGCGATGGTCTCGCTGCGTTTCCGGCCCGAGTGGTTTCGCTCGCGTACCGCGCTCGGCTACGGCGTCGACTGGCCGCTCGACTGGCGCGAGATGTGGCGCTACTACGGCGAGGTCGAACAGGCGCTGAAGATCAGCGGGCCCGTGCGTTACCCGTGGGGACCGCCCCGCCCGCGCTATCCGTATCGCGCGCATGAACTGAATGCGGCCGCGCTGGTGCTCGCGCGCGGCGCGGACGCTCTCGGCATCGGCTGGACACCGACTCCGCTGGCGACGCTGTCCGCACCGCGCGGTCGCGCGCACCCGTGCGTGTATCGCGGCTTCTGCATTGCCGGCTGCGCGACCAACGCGAAGCAGAGTGCGCTCGTCACGTGGATTCCGCGCGCCGTCGCGGCCGGCGCCGAAGTGCGCGATCTCGCGATGGTGCTGCGGATCGAAGCGCAACGGGATCGCGTGACCGGCGTGCACTACGCCCGCGACGGGCGTATACGTTTCCAGCGCGCGCGCAACGTCGTCGTCGCCGGCTACGCGATCGAGACGCCGCGCTTGCTGCTGCTGTCCGCGACCGGGCGGCATCCGCAGGGGCTCGCGAACAGCTCGGGCCTTGTCGGTCGCTTCATGATGGCGCAGCTCAACCAGGCGTCGTGGGGGACGATGGACGACGAAGTGCGCTGGTACAAGGGGCCGCCGTCGCTGTCGCTGACCGAGCACTGGAACTACGCGGACGACGGCAAGGATTTCTTCGGCGGCTACTGCTGGATGAGCCAGGGGCCGCTGCCGATCGAATGGGCGAGAAAGCTGGCCGCGCGCGGGTTGTGGGGCGACGCGCTGAAGCGCGAGATGGCGCGCTACAACTTCCAGGCCGGGCTGAAGATCGTCGGCGAGACGCTGCCGCGCGCGGACAACCGCGTGACGCTCGCCGACGAGCGCGACGCGTTCGGGCTGCCGGTCGCGCGCGTGACTTATGCATACGACGACAACGACCGGCGGATGATCCGCCACGCGCTTGCGCAGATGGGGCGCGCGCTCGAAGCGGCCGGCGCACGCGACGTCTGGCACGAGGAGGACGATACCTGCCATCTCGCCGGGACCGCGCGGATGGGCAGCGATCCGGTGACGAGCGTCGTCGATGCAGACTGCCGCAGCTGGGACATTCCGAATCTGTGGGTGTGCGACGGCTCGGTGTTTCCGACCGTCGGCGGCGTGAATCCGTCGCTGACGATTCAGGCGATCGCGTGCCGCACCGCCGATCGAATCCGTACGCTGGTCGCGCGCGGCGACGCGCATGCGCGTGCCCGGTGGCGGTGAACCACGCGCCGACGTGCCTGGCGATGCTCGAGCACGACAGGGACGATCGCGTGTGACCCGTTTCAATCCTTTATCGAGGACTTACCCCATGCCAGCATTCCTTTGCTTGTCCGTGCGCCGGTGCGTCGCCGGTGCAGTGCTCGCGGCGTGCGCGTCGGCGCTGCCGGCGGCGGGCCAGTTGCGCCCCGCCGAACCGGCCAGCGTGCCCGATTCATCTACGCAGGCGTACAAGCGCGCCGACCAAAAAATGATGGACGCGATGGAGGCCGCGCGGTACACGGGCGACGCCGACCGCGATTTCGTCGCCCACATGGCACCGCATCATCAGGGCGCGATCGACATGGCGCAGGTCGAGCTGAAATACGGAAACGACCCGACGCTGCGGCAGCTCGCGAGCCGGATCGTCGCGGCGCAACGCGACGAGATCGCGCTGATGGAGCGCTGGCAAAAGATGCACGGCAAGGCGCCGTGAGCGGCCGTGCGGCGCGGGCACGCACGTTGCTCCGCCTTTGGACGGCGCCCGCCTGCGGGCACGGAACCGCGTGCCGTTGCGTGTCGCGGGCCCGCGTGTGCGCCGATCTCGACATTTGTATCCGGGAGGCGCCATGCGTGAATCGAGCGATCCATCCAGTGTCCGGACGGGCCCGGACGGACAGGCTGCGACCGATCCCCGGGCGGTCACGGTCAGGCACCCCGTCACGCGCGCGTTCGAACGTTTCGCGTCGCGCGTGACCGTGTGGGCCGGCTCGCCGGTCGCGTTCGGCAGCGCGGTCGCCGTCACGGCGCTGTGGCTCGTCACCGGCCCGCTCTTCCACTATTCGGATGCATGGCAACTCGTCATCAATACCGGAACGACGATCATCACATTCCTGATGGTGTTCCTGCTGCAGCGCAACCAGAACCGCGACAGTGTCGCGATGCACTTGAAGCTCGACGAACTCGTGGCCGTCACGCACGCGGCGAGCGACCGGCTGATCGGGATCGAGGACGCATCGGAGGAAGAGTTGCGCGCAATGGCGCAGACCTACCTCGACAAAGCGAAGCGGGTAGCCGCCCGGGACGCCGATCCGGATACCGATTGCGACCGCGAACCGGCCGAACCTTCGCCGGAATCATGACCGACGTGGCGCTGCAGGGCTGCGCGCGATCGGGGCGCGACCCGCGGACGATTTTTCAACCGCTTGTCATTTCTGTCCATGCACCCCGGCATGCAGGGCATCCGCGCGATGAACGCATGGCGGCGCGCCGTCTTCCGGCGGGTGCAGGGCGCACAGGGAACGGCACGTGCTGCACGTCGCGACGAAACCCCGGTCGTTCCGGGGGTTGCCTACGGTGCTGCCATGAACGCCAGACCTCCTTCGTACCCGTTGTTGAATCTTGCGGTAGCCGTTGCGTGCGGCGCGGCCGCGATGTACTTCCTCGATCCGGCATCGGGCCGGCGGCGGCGTGCGTACCTGCGCGACAAGGCGGCCTCGGGCCGGCACGGCGTGACCGATTATGCGAATGCGCAGGCGAGGCGGGTGGCCGACCATGCGCGGGGCGCGATCGCAGGCCTGCGTGCGGACTGGCTTGCGGGCGATGCAGGCGACGCCCAGGTAGCCGAGCGCGTGCGTTCGGCACTCGGCCGGCTGGCCGGCCATCCACGCGACGTCGAAGCGATCGTCGAACACGGGCATGTGCGGCTCAGCGGGCAGATCGACGAGGCCGAGCGGCGAACCGTCGTCGACGGTGTGGCCGCGCTGCGTGGCGTGGAGACAGTCGAGGACGCGATGGGCGCGCGCAGCGAGTACAAGGTGCCGCCCGGCCACTCGCGCTGACAGTGGCGTTTGCCGGCGATGCGGTGAGCCGCGCAACGCACGAACTACGAACCCGGCGCATGCGGAGTCGCTCGAGCGGCGGCTGCCGCGCGCCTCACCTGGAGCACAGCCGATGATCGAACGTCCGTCCGGCGACTCGACGCCGCCGCACACGGAGCCCGGTGCGCACGAAGCGCTCGAGCACCTGCTCGGCAGCCTGCACCGGCATGGATTCCTGCATCTGGCGAGCGAGGTCGTCGGCGCGAACGCGCGGCTGGCCGATACGTTCGTCGATGCACTCGACAAGCCGGGCATGCAGAGCGGGATGCAGAATCTCGCGGTGCTGTTGATGGCGCTGTCGCGCATTCCGCCGGAGCAGTTCGGCAAGGCCGTGTTCGCGGCCGCGGATGCGCTGCATCACGTCGGCGCATGGCAGCCGGCGCAGCACGAGCATGTCGCGCCCGGCGTGCGCGGCGCGTACCGGCTGCTGCACGATGAAGCGCTGTGGGCCGCGCTGACGCCGTTGCTCGAAGGCCTGAAGGTGTTCGCGCAAGGGCTGGCGCGCGATCCGGAGGCGCCCGTCACAGCGTCCGGCGGGAAGGCGACTGGTACGTGACGATGCCCCGGCGTTTTTCGGCCGTATCGGCGGCCCGGTGCTTCGTCTGCTGCGCCCGGGCCCGACGTTTGCTGGATGACGTGCGACGCGGCCGGCGCGTGCAATGACGTACGCGGCCGCCGCCAGGAGCGCCATTTGATGCCCGATGCCATTCCGTGTCCGTTGTCCATACCCGAGCGATTCGGCTTCGCGCCGCGTGCACCGATCTCCGGATGGCGTGAGGGCCGGGCGCGCGTGGCGGGGAAATCCGGCGAACCGGCCGGCCGGAACGGTGACGGTCTGGCACCGGCCGCCGTCGCGCGTGCGGGCGACGGCGATCGGCCCGGCGGCAACGGCGACGGCCCGGCACCGCGCCGCGACGACGAACGTTCGACCGATGCCCCGGGTGGCGGCGGAGGCGACGGCCATCCGCACGACGATCGCGGCGGACGCACCGGTGGCGATGGAGACGGCGGCCACGGCGAAGGCGAACGCAAACGCAAACGTCCCGGCAAGAAGCCGCTCCTCGTCTTCGGCGCGATGCTGTGCGTGCTGCTCGTCGCGGGCCTGGTCTGGTGGCTCGCGACGCGCGACCAGGAAAGCACGGACGACGCGTACACCGACGGCAACGCGGTCGCGGTGGCGCCGCACGTGTCCGGTTACGTGACACGGCTCGCGGTCGACGACAACACGTTCGTGCGACGCGGTGACGTGCTCGTCGAGATCGATCCGCGCGACTACCGCGCGCAGGTCGACGCAGCGCAGGCGCAGCTCGGCCTCGCGCAGGCCCGGCTCGATGCGGCGCGCGTGCAGCTCGACATCGCGCACGTGCAGTATCCAGCCCAGTACCGGCAGGCACGTGCGCAGATCGAATCGGCGGAAGCCGCCTATCGACAGGCGCTCGCCGCGCAGGAGCGGCAGCGCGCGGTCGATGCCCGCGCGACGTCGCAGCAGGCGATCGACGCCGCCGACGCGCAACGCACGAGCGCCGATGCGAACGTCGCGATGGCTCAGGCGCAGGCGCGCACCGCGAGCCTCGTGCCGCAGCAGATCCGCCAGGCGGAGACGGCTGTCGAGGAGCAGCGCCAGCAAGTGTTGCAGGCGCGCGCGCAGCTCGATACCGCCGCGTTGAACCTGTCGTACTGCGAATTGCGTGCGCCGTCGGACGGGTGGGTGACACGGCGCAATGTCCAGCTCGGCTCGTTCCTGCAGCCGGGCACGTCGATTTTCCTGCTCGTCGCGCCGCGCGTATGGATCACCGCGAACTTCAAGGAATCGCAGCTGGAACGGATGCGCGTCGGCGATCGCGTCGACGTGTCCGTCGACGCGTACCCCAGCCTCGACCTGCACGGCCACGTCGACAGTATTCAGCTCGGCAGCGGTGCGCGCTTTTCCGCGTTTCCGGCCGAGAACGCCACCGGCAATTTCGTGAAGATCGTGCAGCGCGTACCGGTGAAGATCGTGCTCGACGGTCCGCTGCCGAACCGTCCGCCGCTCGGTCTCGGTCTGTCGGTCGAGCCGACCGTGCATTTGAAATGAACAGCCGCCGCATGTTGCGCCGGCATACGGCGGCCGGCCCCGACCGGAGCGTTCCGATGCCCGACACTCGCATGCCGTTCCCGCTTCGCGGACCCCGCCGATGAACCGGCCGTCCGACCGAAACGGTGAGCCGGGCGACGCATGGCGTCCGGCCGCGAACCCGTGGCTCGTCGCGATCGTCGTCACGCTCGCCGCATTCATGGAAGTGCTCGACACGACGATCGTCAACGTCGCGCTGCCGCATATCGCGGGCACGATGTCGGCGAGCTACGACGAAGCGACCTGGACGCTCACGTCGTACCTCGTCGCGAACGGCATCGTGTTGCCGATCTCGGGTTTCCTTGGACGCCTGCTCGGCCGCAAGCGCTACTTCGTGCTGTGCATCGCCGCTTTCACGGTGTGCTCGTTCCTGTGCGGCGTGGCGACCAATCTCGGCGAACTGATCGTGTTTCGCGTGCTGCAGGGGCTGTTCGGCGGCGGCCTGCAGCCGAACCAGCAGTCGATCATTCTTGACACGTTCCCGCCCGAAGAGCGCAATCGCGCGTTCTCGATCTCGGCGGTCGCGATCGTCGTCGCGCCGGTGCTCGGGCCGACGCTCGGCGGCTGGATCACCGATCACTTTTCGTGGCGCTGGGTGTTCCTGCTCAACGTGCCGATCGGTGCGCTGACCGTGCTGGCGGTGATGCAGCTCGTCGAGGACCCGCCCTGGCGGCGCGGCGCCGAACGCGGGATCTCCGTCGACTACATCGGCATCGGGCTGATCGCGATCGGGCTCGGTTGCCTGCAGGTGATGCTCGATCGCGGCGAGGACGAGGACTGGTTCGGCTCGCCGCTAATCCGGATATTCGCGGTGCTGTCGGCACTGGGTCTCGTCGGCGCGACGCTGTGGCTGTTGCGCGCGAAAAAGCCGGTGGTCGACCTGTCGTGCCTGCGCGATCGCAATTTCGCGCTCGGCTGCGTGACGATCGCGACGTTCGCGGCTGTGCTGTACGGCAGCGCGGTGATCGTGCCGCAGCTCGCGCAGCAACATCTCGGCTATACGGCGACGCTTGCGGGGCTCGTGCTGTCGCCGGGCGCGCTGCTGATCACGCTCGAAATTCCGTTCGTGAGCCGGCTGATGCCGCATGTGCAGACACGCTATCTCGTCGGGTCCGGCTTCGTGCTGCTGTGCGGCGCGCTCGCCTATTCGCGCATGCTGGTGCCCGACATCGACTACCGGCATCTCGTGATGATCCGGTGCGCGCAGTCGCTCGCGATCGGCTTCATGTTCGTGCCGATCACGACGCTCGCGTACCTGACCGTGCCGCGACGGCTCAACGATGATGCGTCCGCGCTGTTCACGATGTTCCGCAACGTCGCGGGTTCGATCGGCATTTCGCTATCGACCGCGCTGATCCGCGAGCGTACCCAGGCGCGGATGGCGCATCTGTCCGGGCACATGTCGCCGCTGTCGCAGAACTTCCAGGCCGCGCTGCAGGACAACGCGCGCGCGATCGGCGAGCTGACCGGCGGACCGCCGTCGGTCGCGCTGCAAACGGCCACGGGGCGGCTGTATGAAACCTTCGTGCTGCAGGCGACGATCCTCGCCTATATCGACGTGTTCGCCTTGCTCGCGGTGTTCTGCGCGTTCAGCATTCCGTTGACGTTCCTGTTCTCGCCGGTGAAAGCGGCGCGCGGTGCGGGAGGGCATTGAGATGCGCATGCGCCGACACGATCGTAGCCGCCGGGAGTGCCTCGCGCGCGGCACGGCGATTGCACTGGTTGCATACGCAACGTTATCGGGTTGTACCGTCGGCCCCGATTACAAGCCGCCGCACGCCGACATGCCTGACACCTGGCATGCGATGCATGCCGATGCGCAGGCGGCCCCGGACACCGCCATGCGGTCGTCGCCCGTGACCGACGTCGATCCTGATCCGCGCTGGTGGCAGGCGTTCGGCGATCCGCTGCTCGACCGGCTCGTCGAGCGCGCGGCACAAGACAATCTCGGCGTGCAGGCTGCCGTGCTGCGTATCGCACAGGCGCGGGCGCAGGTTCGCGCGGCCGCCGCGCAGGGTTTGCCCGACGTGCGCGCGAACGCGAGCTATCAGCGTGAACAGCTCGGCCTGAAAGGCATCGTCGAGGAGCAGGGCATCGACCGCCGCGTCGACCAGCTCGGCGCACCGGGCTCGCCGCTCGACCGGTTCGGGCCGGGTACCGGCGCGAGCGCGCGGCGAGGTGCGCAAGACGCGCTCGATGCCCTCGAGGCGCCGGTCAACCTGTGGCAGGCCGGATTCGACGCATCGTGGGAACTCGACCTGTTCGGGCGCGTGCGCCGCTCGGTCGAATCGGCCGATGCGCAGGCGCGTTCAGCGGTCGCGAGCCGCGACGACGCGCTGCTGTCGCTCGAGGCCGAAGTCGCGCAGACCTATCTGCAACTGCGCGGTGCCGAGGCACAGCGCGCGCTTGCCGACGACCTGCAACGTACGCAGCACGACCTGCTCGATCTCACGCGCGAGCGGGCAGCGCACGGGCTGGCGAGCGATCTCGACGTGCGCAGTGCCGACGCGCGGCTCGCACAGATTCGCGCGCAGCTGCCGCAATTCGACCAGCAGATCGTGCTGCTGCGCAATGGTCTCGCGTACCTCGTCGGCGGTGCGCCTGGCGCGCTCGACGACTGGCTGGCCGCTCCGAGGGCGTTGCCGGGCGTGCCGCCGACCGTGCCGGTCGGCCTGCCGTCGACGCTGGCGCGGCGACGCCCCGATATTCGCCGCGCGGAGGCCGACCTGCATGCGGCCACCGCCGATGTCGGCGTCGCGGTCGCGCAGTTCTATCCGGACATCTCGTTGACCGGGCAGGTGGGCCTGCGCGCGTCGCACGTGCGTGAACTTGCTCACTGGTCGCATCTGTTTTATGCGTTCGGGCCTGCCGTGTCGCTGCCGGTATTTTCCGGTGGTGCGCTCGTGTCGAACCTGCGGCTGTCGCAAGCGCGCGAGGCCGAAGCGGCCCTGGCTTACCGGCAAGCCGTGCTGGTTGCGCTGCGCGACGTCGACAACGCGCTGGCCGTGTATCGCACCGACCAGGCGCGCGCGGCCGCGCTCGACGATGCGGCGAAGGCCGAACAGGGCGCGCTCGAACTGGCACGCGACCGTTACCGCAAGGGATTGTCGCCGTTCCTCGACGTGCTCGACGCCGAGCGACAGTGGTCGGAGGGGCGCCAGCAGGCGGAGCAGGGCGCATTGCAGACCACGACCGATCTCGTCGCGTTGTACAAGGCGCTGGGTGGAGGATGGCCGGCCAGCACGGCCGCGGCTTTGGGCAGGGACACGGCGTCAGAGCGATAGCGGCAAGCGCGCGGCGTTACCGTGCCTGTCGGCCGGATGACCGTCGGAGCGGATGGTCCTGACGAGTCGTTCGTCAGACGCGGTCACCATGATGTCGGTACCGCGTCGTCGCAGAAGCGACGCGGATGCTACGGTGCAGAATTTCGCCGAAATGTGGCGAAATCTGAATCCGGGTATGACACGCAGCTATCGGGAAGTCGCCGCTGCCGGGCGGAACGCGCGAAGCGGGCGGCATCCAGCGCGCGCGTGCGGCCGAAGCGCTTCGACGCGATGTCCGGCAGCGGCGCTGCTGAGCGGGGGCCGTCGAACATGCTTCCGGCGAAACCGTTTGCGGAATTCCACCGTCTCGAACGCCGCCTGTACGAGTCGATTTCCCCGCCAGACAAGGTTACTCGACATTTCATTACAAAATATTACCGATGTCGCCGCGTATCGTTCCCTACAATTTCGCTTCCTGATGCGCGCGCATGATGCGCCGCGATTTCGTCCGTCATGCGGACGGTGACAGGCAACTGACGGGAAGGCGACATGATGCCGTGGCAAGTCGTGCAGAGTCTCGAAGCGCTCACGAACGCGATCGAAGCCGCGGTGGCGCGGGCCGACTGGGCCGAGGCCGTCCGCGCCGCCGAGACGCGTTCGCGGTTCGTGCTTGCGCTGGCGCCCGATCAGCCGGACGAGGTCGTGTCGGCGCTCGGGAGAATGCAGGAGACCGATGTCCGGATCTCCATCGTCGCACGCGAAACGTTGCAGGCGCTCGTCGCCGAGGGCTGGGCGGCGTTGCACGAAACGCGGGCGGCGACGCATGCGTTGAAGGCCGGGCAGCGCGTGCTCGATGCGGACGCTGCGGCATCGCGATGTGCGTCCCGCGCCGACACGCGATTCGCGCTCCGTCATTGAGCGCGATGCAGATATCCGCTTTCTTGGGTGGCAGGATGAGATTCAGAAAACGTACCGCCTACGTCGATGCCACACGATGGTTCGTCGATGGCGACCATGACCGGGTGGCGCGGCGCCACGACACGTGGGCAGTCGCGACGCCGGAAGGCTGGCGTCCGGTGAAGCCGGGCGACTGGATTCTGCTCGACGAAAGCGGGAACTGCTGGCCGATGGACAACGGCCTCTTCCTGCGCTTTTACGAACCGGCCGTGGACTGACGTGACCGACGGACCACGCTCGCCTAACGGCGCATGCGCGAAAACAGCAACGAATCGGCGTCGTTGAAGCGGATACGCTGCGGCTCGCCATAACCCGCTTTCTCCGCGACGCGAATCGACGCAACGTTGGTCGGCTTGATCACGCATACGCTGCGCTCGAACCGCTGCTGCCCGTCGAGCCACGCAAGCGCGGCCGCGAGCGCCTCGGTCGCGTAGCCCTTGCCGTGCGCCCACGTCGCGAGGGCCCAGCCGGCTTCCGGCACGCCGCGAATCGACGGCTCGATGAGCCGGTGGAAATCGGCGAAGCCGAGGTCGCCGACATAGCGGCCCGACGCCTTCTCGCGAATCGCCCAGTAGCCATAACCCAGCAGCGGCCACAGCCCGCGATACGCGAGCATGCGCATCCACGAGTCGCGCGGCGCGGACGGCTCGCCGTTGAAGATGTGCTCGACGACCTTGGGCTCGGCCCACA
Organism: Burkholderia sp. AU4i; assembly: GCF_000466765.1. Classification (NCBI taxonomy): domain Bacteria; kingdom Pseudomonadati; phylum Pseudomonadota; class Betaproteobacteria; order Burkholderiales; family Burkholderiaceae; genus Burkholderia; species Burkholderia sp. AU4i. The sequence goes on from NZ_ASSI01000045.1 coordinate 11,608, forward strand.
TCGTGGCGAGCGCATCGAAGTCGCCGAGCGGATGGCCTTCGAGGATGAGGCGCGGCGTGTCGAGAACGGGCGGGGAAGAGACAGGCGGCATCGTGGTTTCCGGAAAGAAGGGGGCGCATGGGACGGCCGGGCCGTCGGCACGTCGATGCCGCGCTGGTCGGGGCCCGTTCACGCGCTCGCCGGCAGGTCGGGCGGCGGTGTTGGTCGGTGAGCGGCGGCGTGTGATCGGCGGTACGCGAGCGCGGCACGCTGCGAGCGGGCAGGTCCATTTCGGCAAGACAGGGCGCGGGAATGATAGCAAAACCCTTGTCGCGGCGGGCGTCGCATCCGGCGGCCTCCGCCGGCCGCGAGTGACGCCGGTGCATCGACGGCGTCGAACCGGAAACGTGCGCGATTGCAGCGGCAGACCGCGCGATAATCGGACTTTCATGCGGCGCACGCCGCACTTCCGATGTGCGTTCACCCCTCGACATGACACTCGAATCCGACTGGCTGAGCCGCTTCATGGCGCTCGTCACGGTCACCGGGAAGCTCGAAATCCGCTGCGCGTTCGGCGCGCCGTGGGCGGTCACGTATGAACGATCGCCTGCGTGCGAGATTCCGTATCACGTGGTGCTGCGCGGCCGCGCGATCCTCGAGAATCCCGACGACGGCTCCGTGCGCGAACTCGGCGGCGGCGATCTCGTGCTGTTGCCGCACGGTTCCCCGCATGTGCTCCACGACGGCAGCGGGTTGCCGCCGGTGCCGGCGGTCAAGCGGCCCGGCGGTCACGTCTTCATCGGCGAGAACGCGGGCACCGGCGAGCGGCTGGACATGCTGTGCGGGCGTTTCGTGGTCGCGCCGCCGCACGACCGGCTGATCCGGCGCCACCTGCCGGCCGATCTCGTCGTGCGCGCGGTGGCGGACAGTCGCACGGCGGACGCGCTGGCCGCCACCGCGCGGCTGACCGCCCTCGTGGAACTGATGCGCGCGGAATCGCTCGAGCAGCAACTCGGCGGTCTCGCGATCCTCGACGCGCTGTCGGCGGCGCTGTTCGCGCTCGCGCTGCGCGCGATCAGCGAATCGGGGCAGGCGCCGACCGGCCTGCTGGCGCTGGCCGGCCAGCCGCGCCTCGCGCCCGCGATCGTCGCGATGCTCGACGATCCGGCAAGGCCGTGGACGCTGCCCGATCTGGCCGCGCTGTGCAGCATGTCGCGCGCGACCTTCATGCGTCATTTCCAGTCGAAACTCGGGCACTCGGCCGCCGATCTGCTGACGGATATCCGGATGAGCCTCGCCGCGAATGCGCTGCGCCGGCCGTCGGCCAGCGCGGAGGCCGTGTCGGCCGACGTCGGTTATCAGTCGGTGGCTGCGTTTCGCCGCGTGTTCACCCGCTGGGCGGGGATGACGCCAGGTGAATGGCGGCGCCAGTCGTTCGGTGGTCCGCGCGATGCGGCGGCATCGGACGACGGCGTGGCCGGCGATGCGGAGTAAACGCGAAGGAGGCGGCGCCTGCTGCGGTTCGATGCAATCGCAGGCGGATCAGCCAGATGTCGGCGCACGGTTCGATGCCGGGCCCATCGCTACGATTGTCCGGCCCGACGAACCACTCGACGAACAGCGCGGCACCTCGGATATTCCGATCCCCCAGGCCGCGCCGTGGCCGTCATCCAGGCGTCACGCCCGCCGCGGCAATGGAGCCGGCGACGGGCGCGATCGAAACGGCAGCGGCAGCGCATGCCGTCCCGATGTTCTTGCAGCCGCGCGACTTACTTCACAGGCGGGAAATCGACGACCGTGTCGTTGATGCGGTTGAACGTGTTGGTGAAGATCGTCAGCGCGATCGCGAGCGAGATTTCCGCGAGTTGCATGTCCGTGTAGCCGGCTTCGCGGATCGCGGCGAATTCGTCGTCGGTGATCGTGCCGCTCGTCCGTTGCAGGTTCAGCACGAAACGGATCAGTGCGTCGCGCTTCGCGTCGCCGGTGTTCGGCTCGCGCGAACGGATCGCGCGCAGTGCGTCGGCCGACAGGCCGCTCATCTTGCCGAGCAGGTTGTGCGCGGCGACGCAGTAGTCACACCCGGTATCGGCGCTGACGAGCAGCTTGATCGTTTCGAGATCCTGCCGGGTCAGCGTGCCGCCGGCGAGCACGCCTTCGGCGTCGAGCACGGCCGCGAGCGCGTTCGGCGCGAGATGGCCGACGGCGGCGAACAGGTTGGGGACTGTGCCGCCGGCGACCTTGCGGACTTGTGCGTACACGTCGGCGGTTGCGCCGGTGGCGGTTTCGATGGCGGGGATGGCGATGCGGCTCATGACTGGCTCCTTGATCGGAAAGTTGACGCCCGTTCGTTCGGGGTGACTCCACTTTAGAAGCGCAGGGCGATCCTCATAAGGCGCAAAATTGCCATTGTGATGCTCAAAAGGATCAAGTCGATTCGCCGCCGCCGGCGGTCTACTTCCGGCTTTTCAGGAAGGTCCGCCCTTCGGCCGTGATCGACGCGCCGGAGCGGCCGTGTGCGGAATGGCTGACGAAGCCCGCGCTGACGAGTTCCCGCGCGATCGACCAGCCGAGCGCGGGCGCATCGCGCCCGTAGCGGACGTCGGCGAGGCGCTCGAGCGCCCAGATGGCGGAGGCCGACAGGTTCGGGGTGTTGGACGTGAAGTTGTCGCTCATCGCTTCCTCGTGAAAAGGGGATTCGGGGTGGGCGGGATGCCGTGACGCCGGGTAGTGCGCGAATCAGCGCGCTTGCAGCACGGGCAGCAGCGCTTGCAGCGCCGCCTCCTCGTCGGGGCCGGTGGCCAGCACTTGCGCGGACGTGCCGCCGTGCACCTGCAGCGCTGCGACGGCGGCGCTGTCCTTTGCGTTGCTGCTGATCCCGTTCGCGATCAGCAGGATGTCGCTGTCGAAGCCGCGCGCCGCGTCGACGGCTGCTTTTCGTGCGGCGCCGCCGCGGTTGCGGTTCCACGCGGGGCCGATTTCAACGTACACGACGGTTGCCACGATGTCGGAAAGCCTCAGAACGGGGAATCGGTGTGCGGTGCCGGGCCGGCGCTGCGCCTGGCGCGCGTGAAACACGCTTTCCCGCGGAACCCGGAGAAGCCGGCGGCGAGGCCGGGGGGTGTGCATCCTGCGTGGATGTGCCGGCATTCTCGGGGAAACAGGTTGCAAATCCGGCGAACGGCACGAAAACGCCGATTATAATACAGCGATCAAGATATGTGAATTGCATTATAATGCCGTGTGCGCCGACGGCGGTCCGCCGATCCGTCGGCGCGTGCCGTCAGGCCGGCCGGGCGACGCTGCCAGCGCGCCCGGCATTTTTATCGACGACCCAACTCATTCCGAATGGAAGCTGCAATGAACGCCGCCCCCGCCTGCCCGCAATGCGCGATGGAAAACACTTACCCGGACGGCACGCTGACCGTATGCGCGGACTGCGGCCATGAATGGTCGGCCGGTGCCGGCGCCGAAACCGGTGACGAGCCGGCCGGCGACGTCGTCAAGGACGCGAACGGCAACGTGCTGTCGGATGGCGATTCGGTCGTGCTGATCAAGGACTTGCGCGTGAAGGGCTCGTCGATCACGCTGAAGATGGGTACCAAGGTCAAGAGCATCCGGCTCGTCGGCGGCGATCACGAGGTCGACTGCAAGACCGACATGGGCGGCTTCATGCTGAAGGCCTGCTACCTGAAGAAGGTCTGAGTGCACCCGCGCCAATCGACTGCTTGATCGACTTCCCCCCATGGCCGAGGAACGATTTTCCTACGATGCGTTCGTCAGGTTCCTGGCGACGCCGCTGAACGACGGCCGGCCTTTCGTGCTGGAGACGCAGCACGCGCTTTCGCTCCATTTCGACCATTTCGGCACGCAGAGCTTCATGTCGCTCCGGGATCCGGGCCGGCTCGAGCTCGGCTATACACGCGTGATGATGGGCTTTCTGCTGCTGCAGCCGGAGCCCGCGCACATCTGCATGCTCGGGCTCGGCGGCGGTTCGCTGGCGAAGTACTGCTACCGGCACCTGCCCGGTGCGGCGATCGACGCGGTCGAGATCAACCCGGACGTGATCGCGCTGCGGGACGTATTCAGGATTCCTGCCGATGACGGCCGGTTCAAGGTGGTGTGCGCCGACGCCGCGGATCACCTGGAAAGGGCGGAGGTCCGGACGGACGTGATCCTGCACGACGCGTTCGTTGCGGACGGCATGCGTGGCCGGTGCACGGGTGCCGCATTCCTCGCTGCGTGCCGGGCTCGCCTGAGTGATACCGGCGTACTGGCGATCAACTTCATGGACGACGATCCGGCGTTGCCGCAACATCTCGAGCAACTGCGAGCGGTGTTCGGTGCGTCGTATACGCTGGTGCCGTGCGGCGACGACAACAACTACATCGCGTTTGCGTGGAAGGGCGGCCAGCGGCTGCCGTCACTCCGCATCCTGCTCGAGCGCGCACTTGCGTGCGCACAGGCCGGCGAGCTCAAGCTGGGAGCCACGGCGAGACGCATGAAGGCCGGGGAGTGCATCGAGCCGCAGCGGCTGGTGCAGCGTACGCAGCCTCCGGGGCGGTGGGAGATCGGCGCGTAATCGGTGTTGAGCGGCATTAAGCGGCATTAATGCGCCGCCGCGTGCGTGGCCGGTGCGGCCGAGCTTCGCTTACTTCACGCGCTTGCCGAGCGCGCTCTTGGTCTTGTACGTCACGCCGTGACGGTCGAGATACTCGCGGATCAGTTGCCGCACGACTTGCGAAGGCGTGAGATCCTGCTCTGCGCAGAGCATCTCGAATGCTTCCTTCTTCGCGGGATCGATCAGGACGGTCAGGCGGGCGGTTTTTGTTTCCATTGCGGGCGAGGGTGGTCGGTATGTTAATCAAATTATAATCGATGAGCCTTCGGCGCTACTACCGGGCACGCGGGGAAGCGTGGGGAAACGCGGCCGGGTGCGCACTCAGCGCTTGCTGCGGACCAGCGCGAGCAGGTCGTCGATCACCGGTACGATCGCCAGCGTGACGAGCACCGCGGCGAGCGGCACGGTCGATACGTAGCCGACATGCTTGAAGCCGATTGCGCCGGCCAGGCCGCCGATGAAGAACGACGAAAGCATCGTTGCGTGAATCCGCAGCTTCGAGCGGTTGGCGATCACCGCATGCGCGTCGACGTCGATCGCCGACCGGTTCCAGTAGAACAGCTTCCCGAGTTCGATGCCGAGGTCGGTCACGATGCCGGTCATGTGTGTGGTGCGGATCTCCGCGCCCGACAGCTTCGTGATCGTCGCGTTCTGAAGCCCCATGATGAAGCACAGCAGCGTCACGGTCACCGGCACGAAGAAGGTTTCCCACAGCGCGAGATGGCTGCCGAGCAGCCCGAACAGAAGCAGCAGCGCGGCCTCGACCAGCAGCGGCAGCATGAACTGGCTGTGCAGGCCGCGACGGCGGCCCCAGTTGACGAGGATCGCCGAGCAGCTGGCGCCGATCAGGAACGACCCCAGCGAGCTGATACCGGCCAGCGCGAGCCGAACGTCGCCGAGCGCTGTCTGGTCGGCGATCGCCGATACGATGCCGCTCATGTGCGACGTGTATTGCTTGACCGCGAGGAAGCCGCCGGCATTGGCCGCGCCGGCGACGAACGCCAGCGAAAACCCGAGCTGACGGTTTGCGGTCGCGCTGCGGTGTTTTCCCGTCAGGTTTCGAAAGTACTGCGCTGGCATGGTGGCTTCGCTCAATCGCCGCGGATCGCGGGCACGGACATGAAAACCGGCGCCGGGTGGCAGGGCGGGAACGCCGCATGCGTACGGGTGCCGGGTCTCTTGAATCATGTGATGGACATGATAATGTCATTATCATACTCTGTCAGCCGTATGGGGCTGACAGTACAATGTCGTGCTGCGCGGGCCGGCCGCGTCTTCGCTGCCGCATTGCCGTGCCGCCCGCATTCGCGATCACTTCTGCCCACCGCTTCATGACCCCGATCAAGTTCATCCTTCGCTACACTGCGATCCCGTTCACGGCCATCGTGGCCGTGGTGATCTGGACAGTCATACCATCGTCGAAAGAGATCGATGCGAGACAATATGCGGCGCTGTCGCGTGCGTACGCGAGTTTCCCGCTGCCGTTCCGGCGCGAGATCTCGGAAACGATGGACCACGGCCGGATCAACGACCGGCGCTACCAGACGCTCGTGCGCGATTCGCTGGGCAACGGCGTCGCGCTGGACTGGCCGGCGTCGGGCGTCAGCGCGCTCGCCGACGAGCGGCAAAAACTGGCCGAACTGATTCAGGCCGATTCAGATCTTCAAGGGCATCACCAATGAAAACTCTGCTGGTTTCCGTGGCATTCGCGATGATCATCGCGAGCCTGATCTTCGCGCTGTATTTCATGAATCACGATCGCGGCAAGTCCAAGCGGATGGCATGGTCGCTCGCGGCACGCGTCGGGTTGTCGGTCACGCTGTTCCTGTCGCTGCTGATCGCTTACAAGCTGGGCTGGATCGAGCCGACGGGGTTGCCGATCGGCCGGTGAACGACGGGCGCCCCGTTGCAGGCGGGGCGTTCGCGGAAATTCGCGTTTTTTCGAGGCGAGTGGCGGCGCGATTGCGTACGCGACGTCATGGGCGGAGGGATGGCCGGGCCGTTCAATCCGGCTGAAGGCAAAGGGACGGCGGCGCAACTGCGGCTCGAGCTTCGGGCATCGTGGATGCGTTACCGCCTGGGATGCTTCATTTCCTCGGCTTCCATCGCGGCGACTCGTTCTTCACTTGCGGATACGGGCTCCATGGCTTCGTCGATCGAGGCCAATGCATATTCGCAGGCCAGTTTCACTTCTTCGACGGTAGCCTCTGGCGTCTCGTCGTCGCCTGGCGGAGGGGAAAGCATGTCTCCGAGCATCATCGCCAACTCAGGGGTGTCCCACGCTTCGCCCTTTCGCGCCTTCTTCTTTATATAGTGCCGGATTTCCGCGTCCTGCTCGGGCGAGAGTGGAAGGTGTCGAAACGTGTTGCCTGGGTTGGCGTCGATCATGATGGTGCTCCCGGGATTGCTCCCTGCAATGCGCGTGCACCCGGAAAAAGAGGGGGCGAAGAAGGAGTCGGGTCTTACTTTCGGGAGCGTGCATCGTGAATGCGTTCGAGGCGGGCCAGGAGTTCGTCCACCTGGAGCGAGAGAACCTTGTTGCGCCCGGATTGCGTGCGAAGCTTGTTGAGCTTGACTCTCCAGTACGCTGGATCGTTGACGGTCGATCTGTTGATGAACGCGTGTTGCGCTTGCTCAAGCAGCCCGATCGATCGTCTGATATGGGCCAACTCGTGTGCCGCGTCGCAGTACCCGCTCATGTTTTTCGCCTTCTGATTATGATTTTCACCCTGACTTGCTGCACGGCGAGCGCACGTGCGCTCACGCCTAAGGCGATGCTGGAGTCAATGTCGGGCAGCACCACGGCTGCACGGCGTGACGGGCGTACTGATCATCCTTCTTGCGGCTGCGAGGCGGCCGGCTTGCGGCCTGCGTCGTCCGGCCACTGCAATTCGTGCCGGAGGGCGAGAGGGCGACGCAAGCGGCCCTCTGGCCGGCACGGCGTGCACGATGTTCCTAGAACATTTTGCGGGGCGGCATCAGGCGTTTCGTACGCAAGCGCTGCCTGGCAACGGCACTGGCCTTTTTCCGCTTGCGCTCCGTCGTGGGCTTTTCGTAGCTGGTACGACTGCGCAACTCCCGAATCAACCCGGTCTTCTCGATACTGCGCCGGAATCGTCGCAGCGCGACATCGATTGGTTCGTTGATCTTCAGTGTGATGGTTGTCATGTAACTCCTGGTTGAAAACGGTCGACAGGAAATCTAGCCGAGTCGTGTCATGACGGTGCTTGCGATCTCGTCGGATTCGAATTCCGAATACCCGGCTCCGATTGAAAACGCACGCACGGCCGCGAACATCTGCAGCTCCTGTTGATGACATAGCGCGGAATGGGTCATTCCAGCGGGCAGGACAGCGTCGCTCCGCGTGACCTTGCACCCTCTGATCAGGTCAAGAAGTTCGTCGACGATCATTTCGTCCTCCAAATTGCTGGAAAGTTGCTTTGCCATCGTGAGTCGCGTCAGACGGCGCTCGAAAAGAAGCCCTGCTTTTCGCGATTTTCGTCGATGACACTCTCGGCATAGCGCAATGACGCACGCCGTGCGTCACCGGCGGTATCGAACGGACTGTCGTCGAGAAGCCTGAACGTCTGGCTCTGCGTCAGCGTATCGGTGGTGCCGCGAAGACAAATCTTGACCGCTGCGTCGAAGCCGGCATCGTAGTTATGCGGGTTGCCATCCAACGCAGGCACGTGCGGGTAAATCAGTGGATAGATCTCGAATCCACGGTAAATATGCATGCTCATCATGAACTCCTGGCGATCGATTGCGGCGACTCGCAAGGACGAGCGTATTCAGCCAGCATCGCCTGATGCTTGGCGCGGCGGGTCGGTGTGAAAGGGACAAACGTTGCGAGCGAGGCGGTACGCGACGCAACACGGTGGCGGGTGGAGGGCGAGCGGGCAAACAGCAAACGGGCGCTCGAATGAAACCATCATACGCGCATCGTCGAGCGGGTGTCCATCTTATTTCGACCGCGACAAGGCAACTGCCTCGACAACCAGTCGACGCTGACCATTCATGCCTCGTACGGAAAACGAAACTTTTCCCCATTTAGCGGCATGGGGCAGGGGGATATGCACCTGATGTTGCTTGCCGAAATTGTGACAGCCGTCGAATCGACAGGGGGCCCGCGTCTGGACGTCAATGCGAAGGCAGTGTCAGTCGCCAGCCGACGCACGCCGTTCCGTGATGCGGGCGGTAAGCTCGCGCGATCATTCGATTGGCGTTCGGCGAAACGGGATTCGGCACATCGCGCGCATGCCACTGCAGGCGGGCGTAGACAAAAATGGGGTTGTCACCGTTTGCGAAGCAATGATGTCAATTCGCCAGTCGTCGGTCGACAGGTGCGGAACCCCGGTGAATTCACGCGATTACGCGCCACGCACTGAAGTTGCCACCGGGGGGGGGGAGGCTATGCAAAGGCTTCTGCCAACTTTCGACAGGGTCGTCACGACGGGGACGCTCGTGGTCGCGCGTTGTGTCGATTGTGAGTTTTATCTGGTAAAAATGCTATTGTGATAAGAATACTTATCCCGACGATGTTGATCGGAATGAATCTTATCGGAGGACGGCAGCGTCGCTGGCGTGACTGAAACGGGTTCTGGGGCGCCAGCAGAGGGCGTAGCGTGGCGGGCGATGACGCTAGCCGCCCGCCCCGCCCGTGATGTCATGTCGATAGGCACGGGGAGAGCAACCCGCGATGCGCTTGAACGCATGTCCGAACGCGCTATCCGAGTCGTAGCCGAGCATTTGCGCAATTGCCGATATCGATGCGTTCGAGCGTCGCAGTTCCCGCATTGCGAGCTGCACGCGCCAGCGCAGTACGTACTCGAGCGGCCCGAATCCCAGCCGCCGCTTGAAGTGCAGCGCGAACGTCGACCGCGATACGTGGCAGCAGGTCGCGAGTTCGTCGACTGTCCAGCGTCGCGCGGGCTCCGCATGAATGGCGACAAGCGCCGTGCTCACCCGGGAATCCGCGAACCCGGCGAGCCATCCGACATCGCTGTTCGCGCCGTCGTCCACGTAGCGGCGCAGGATCTCGACCAGCATCATGTGGCCGAGATGCCGAACCATCAGCGACGCCCCCGGCGATGGTTTGCCGAACTCATGTGCGAGCCGCTGCAGCGCCCAGCGCAACACCGCCGCTTGTTCGGAGTCGCCGCTCACGACCACCACGGGCGGCAGGCTGCCAAGCAGCAGCGGCATGCCTTCCTCGTACGAGAAGCGGCCGCCGATCAGAAAGCAGTTCGCCGGTTCGCCATAGTGCGCGATGCCGTGTTCGACGTTCCGGTACACGTCGGCGGCAGGGACCGGCGTCACAGATGGATCGCTCGCCAGCGAAAATGCCCGCGGCGATGCGAGCAGGAAGCAGTCTCCCGTGCGCAGCCGGATCGGCGCCCCGGCGCCGTCGACGGTCAGCCAGCAACTTCCCTCGACAACCGCATTGAACTTGATTCCCTCGGGCGGGGGAATGGCAACCGCCCACTGGCCGCCCGCTCTCAGGCCGGTGAAATACGAGTCGCGCGTTTCCAGCAGCGACAGCACTTCCGACAGGGGATCCACGTTCACGCTCCGGACGATCTCGACGAAAAATCGGATTCTATTGCATTCACAGTCCGGGGGCGCCGCCGGAAAATGGCCTCGTGCAGTGACGCGACCGACAGGCGGGCGCGTGCTTCACGCATCGTTCCAGGAGCCTTCGATGACGAGCAGGCAACACCCCCTTCATTCCGGATTCGGCGCAGCATCGACGGCAAGCGACGTACTGGCCGGTCTCGACCTTCGTGGCAAGACCGCCATCGTCACGGGCGGCCATTCGGGCCTCGGCCTGGAAACGACGCGCGCACTGGCGCAAGCCGGTGCGACCGTTGTCGTCGGCGCACGGCACGTCGATGCCGCACGCGAAGCAACGCGCGGCATCGACGGTGTGGAGATTGCGGCACTCGACCTCGCCGATCTCGCGAGCGTGGCCGCATTCGCGGCGCGGTTCGTCGATGCGCGGCGCAACGTGGACATCGTCATCAACAGCGCGGGCATCATGGCGTGCCCGGAGACGCGCGTCGGCGATGGCCGGGAAGCGCAGATGGCCGTCAATCATCTTGGCCATTACGCACTCGTCAACGGACTGTGGCCCGTGCTGGCGCACGGCGGCGGCGCCCGCGTGGTCGCAGTGTCGTCGCTCGGGCACCGGCTGTCGCCGATTCGTTGGGATGACGTCCAGTTCGCACACGGCTACGACAAATGGCTCGCGTACGGGCAGTCGAAGACCGCCAACGCGCTGTTCGCGGTGCAGCTCGACGCGCTGGGCGCCCCGTTCGGTGTCCGCGCCTATTCGCTGCATCCGGGCAAGATCGCGACGCCGCTGCAGCGCCATCTGACACGTGAAGAGATGATGGCGCAGGGCTGGGTGGACGAGCACGGTGTGCCGGTCGATCCGACTTTCAAGACGCCGGCCCAGGGTGCCGCAACCCAGGTATGGGCGGCAACGTCGCCGCGCCTTGCGGCGATCGGCGGCATCTATTGCGAGGATTGCGACGTTGCGGTCGTTACGCAGGGACACGAGGAATTCGGCGTGCGGCCGCATGCGATCGATCCGGATGAGGCGGCGCGTCTGTGGGCGTGGTCCGCGAAGCTGACCGGAATCGATGCCTTTGCGGCGAGCCGCTGACGGCCGGGCGCGTACGAAGGAGGGCACAGGCACCGGCGGAGACAGCGCATGCGGCCGGCGCGAGATCCGCGCGCGGCCATTTAGTCAGGCGTCGCGCGAAGCGCGCAGCTCATCTCCGCGATCGGTATCGCGGAAAGCGAGTCGGGGTTCGAGACAAGTGCATCGAAGGTTGATGCGAGTTGGCTGATCGCGAAGCTTGAGACGGCGATTGATTCCAGTCAGGAGGGGGCAGTTCACGGCGGCCGATTACTGTGCATAAGTCAGAGGGCGGTAAGCAAGATCAGGCCGATGGTCGCATCCGCCGTGTCAACCGGGTCAGGTTCCGACGCCACCACGGTGCGCCGGCGCCCGATCGGGCGATCGCCCGTCGCGTATCCGCTCAAGTCGCTCGATCGCCTCAACGTGGCCTCAAACACGAATCGATCCGCTGCTGTTTGCCGATCCGAAGTGGATCGAGTCGTCGCCGTACACGAAACACACGGGTTGGACGCATTGTCGCGATTGAAACCGGCGAAGCGGCCCGCCGTTACCGGGCCGCGACGACGATTACCCTACTTCACGGGGGTGAGGACCGGTGCGCCTTTGTTCTTGATCAGGAACACGACGAATTTTGCCGGCTTCGTGCTGCTGGCATTTCGCCCGACCGTGTGGACGTCCTCCGGGCCTTCGTGGAACGTGTCGCCGGCATGGAGCGTGACCTCCTTGCCGCCGTTCAGGCCCATCACGATGCTGCCGTCGAGCACGTAGACGAAGGCGTGCGCGTCGTGACGATGAACGGGGTCGACGCTGCCGGGCGGATAGTCCACGACGATCATCTGGACTTCCTTGCCCGGATACTCGGGCAACGGCTCCGTGGTCAGCGGCGTGACCTTCGCGTGCGGTGCGGCGACGGCGGGCTGAACGGCCATCAGCAGCGACGATACCAGCGGCGCGAGTACGAGCATGATGCGTTTCATGTCGTCACTCCAGGTTGGCCTTGTCGAGCCCGAACATCTTGTCGAACGATCCCGGCACGATGCGGAATGCGACATTCAGCCGGTTCCAGCTATTGATGGCGCCCACGAGGACGGTGAGATCCGACAATTCCTGCTCGGAATAGTGTTCCCGTACGCGTGCGTAGAGGTCGTCCGGCACGCCATGCGCGGGGAGGCGGGTCAGTACCTCGGTCCATTCCAGCGCGGCGCGCTCGCGGGGTGAAAACAGCGTCGATTCGAGCCAGATCGCGACGTGGTGCAGGCGCAATTCACGCTCGCCATGAATCTTTGCCATCTTGATGTGCATGTCGACGCAGAATGCGCAGCCGTTGAGCTGCGATGCACGGATCTCGACGAGCTCGCGGACCGGCGCCTCGATCGTCGTCTTCTGAAACAGGCCGTCCAGCTCGATGAGCTTCCTGGTCAGTTCCGGCGATTGCTGAAAGTAGTTGATACGTTGCGTCATGATCTGTTCTCCTGATCGGTAGAAGCGGTGCCGCCGGCGCGTCGGATGGCGATTCGCCGCAGCACCTGCCCGGCAACCATCGTAATCGTGCGCCCCGGGGGCCAGTAGTACCGGCAAGGTGCGCACTCTGTTGCCGCTTCCGCACCAGTCGCTCATCATGCCGACGCGGCAATGAAGCCACATATGCCTTGTCGTGCCATCTTCGTATAAGGACAGAGACGTTCCGTGTCGCGCACGAGGCCTTCCGCGACGGGCAACTCGACACCCGGCATACGGACGGTGACGTTGGCAACCAGCGCATATCCGCCATCTACCGGATCGCGGCCGAACGAGACTTCGACGGCGACGGTCGTTTCCCGGATATCGACCCGCGCGCGTTGCGCCAGCAGGCTCAGCGCGCCGTGAAAGCATGCGGCGTAACCGGCGGCAAATAGCTGCTCGGGATTGGTGCCGCCGCCCGGGCCGCCAAGTTCGACAGGTACGCGCAGATCGAGGGCGAGACTGCCGTCGTCGGATTTCGCGACGCCCGATGCACGGCCGTGCCTGGATGTACCGCCAGAGACCGTGACCGTGGTCGTGTAGAGCGGGGCGAACTCCTTCCCGCGGTATTTGTCGAGCAGTGTCAGCGGCGGAGGTTGCAACCTCTCGTTCTCCATATGCCTCCCGGTTGCTGGTATGGCCAACGCGAACGTCTCTCGAACCTTGCGTATCGAGGCGCTGCATTGTTCTTCGAAGCGAATCAGCGCAACGGCGCAGCGCTTGCCTGCCAGTCAATCCCCACGAGTGCCATCCCGTCGATGGACCAAACGTACTTGCATGCTAGGCAAAGACGAGCCGACGCACCAGATCGACTCGGGATGCATGGTGTTGCCCGTTCCGCACCAATGCAGTCGATGGAAGGGGGGAGCGTGCAGGGCGGCCAGACCCTGGCTCAGGAACCGGGCCGCTCGATCAGATATCCCGCGTGCGCGGGATGACGACCGCCTGGCCGTGCAGTGTGCCGTCGGCGTCGAGTAGTTGCCACAGCGTGGCTTCCTCGATCATGAAGCGCTGGCCTGACTTGGTGACCCGCACGCCCTTGTAGCCCGCTTCGTAGCCGAGCCGCTGTACGCGTGCGAGGAATTGCTGCCGCTCCTCGCGATTCGGGGCCTCGGCTGAAAGTCGGGACGGCAGTCGGGTGATTTCATCCCAGTTGTACCCGAACCGGCGCTGCGCGGCCTTGTTGCCGTAAATAAAGACCGGGTCGGGATCCGTGTTGTGCGCGAGTACCGCGAACGGCGCATGCTCATAGAGCCATTCGGTAGCTTCGTCCACGTGCATGGCCTGAGGCACCAGGGGGCGGCCAAGCAGCCGAGCGTAGCTGTCGGCAAGGAGCTGAAAGAACGCTGGATTGCTGTGGAGTGGGATCATCTGGAACATCTCGACGGAGATCGTGGGCCCGTCTGCGCGACTGTATGGGTGCTTACGATACAGCATCCGCAGACTACTATTCCTGGTTAAATGATTTCCGCAACACGGACGATGACCCACGCCGCCGGAACGAGCGCCGCTTGAGCGCACAGCGTGCCGAGAACACGCGCGCCGGCGAGCGTCGTGATGGCCCGCCGAAAGCTGTTTTCCGATATCCGGCCTTCGATGACATCGTCGGTCATGACGGAAACCTGCGGGTCGATGACGACGGCCAGCACCACGGTCGCGAAGCCGTTGATGACGGACGACAGGTTCGCGCATGTCACCCTCAGGTCGGGTTTCAGGTAACCCGCATACAGCGACGCGAACACACCGACCGTCCAGATCGCCATGGCCGCCACGTTCAGCACGATGACTTTCCAGGACACGCCGGTGCTCGCGGTCAGTTGCGTGACGTTGTGGCGGGAAGGCAGTCGTGCGCCCACGCGAAGATAGTTGACGCCGGCGCGACTGCAGGCGTCCACCAGCAGCCGCGGAATCGAACGGTTCACCTGGAAATGTTCGACGGCGCGGCTGAAATAACGCTGGAAAGTCGGGATCAGGAAGGCGCCGGCAATGCTCGCCACGGTGGCGCTCAGCAGGAAGAGTCGAAAATCGGTGAGCAACCCGCTGCCCATCCGATGCGCAATATCCATTTCGACCCGCTTCGCGATGAACGGCCCCTGAAAGGAATTGGCCGTCCGGGAAACCAGCGCGATGATCCCGAACAAGGAGAACGACAAGGCGATCCGGCGCGTTCGAACGCCGGCAATCCGCACCGCATAGGCCAGTGTCGCGATCACATGGATGACGAATGTAAGCCCGCAAATGATCCAAAGCTGACTGTCCATGCTGTGACGGCGCGTGTGGCGGAGGCATGAGTGTACCCGAGCAAAGTACCGGCTCAGTTGTCGAGCGGCGCACGGTCTCGGGAGCGCAATGCCCGGTTCGTCGGGGATCTGGTCGGGAGGACGCGCGAAGCCGGCGCAGCAAGAGTCGTGACGCCGATTCCGGCCGCCCGCCGCACGAGCCGGGCGATACGCGCTGCTTCGGCGCATGAGGGCGCCATGGCGGTCACTGCGTGAAAAGCTGCTGCCCGGCGACGCCGATTGCCGTGTCGTTCATCGCGATCATCGGTTCCACGTCGAAGCCGGCGACACGCCATGCATCGATGCCGCCGGTGAGCGGCAAGGCGAGCTTGACGCCGGACAGCCGCAACTGCCTGGCCACCGATGCGGCAGACGCTTCGTGCGGACACGCGCAATAGATGACCAGCGTCCGGTTCGTTCCATAGCGCTCCATGATCTGGCGGGGCTGGTGTTCATTGGCGATCAGCGCGCCCGGAATGACAAACGGATCGCGCGTTCTCCCCTCGGCGGAACGGATATCGATCACGGCCGGCCGCGGCTTGTTCGCGAGCAGCGCATGCAATTCGGCCGCGCTGATCCGCGCGTTCCCGAGCGCATTTGCCATCATCTGCCTGCGGCAGTAGCCATACAGAAAGTACAGCACCGGGGCGATGCCGATCACGACGAGCGCTTGCCAGCCGAGACGGGCGACAGTCGCGAAGATCGCATCGATCTGCGACGCGAACAGCGTGCCGACGGCGAGGCCGATCGACGCCCACAGCGCAATGCCGGCGCAATCGTGCAGGACGAAGGCACGCACCCGGACGGCCATCGCACCGCAGAGCGGAACGGCAACGAGCGAAAGGCCGGGTACGAACCGTGCCACGACGAGTACGCGAACGCCCCAGCGTCCGAAAAAGCGCTCGGTCGTCGTGACGCACGCTTCGCGCGACGGCGACAGGCCGCAGACGGTGTGAAGCGTGCGCTTGCCGTACCGTTTGCCTCCCTGGAACCAGACCAGATCGCCGAGCAGGCCGCCGATCACGGCGGCACCCAGTATCGTCAGGAAATGCAGCAGCGTCGACGACCCGACATGCGTGACGAGCGCGGTGCCAGCACCTACCGTGATCAACGTCGGTATGGCAGGCAACGGGAGGCCGAGCGAAGACCCGAGCACGTTCAGGAATACGACCCATGTGCCGTACCGCGCGATCATTTCATGCGACATCATGATGCTCTCCTTGAGGCGTTTGCCGGCGCGACCAATGACGCGTGAAGACGCGACGCGGCGTAGATTTGCCGCGTGGTTTCGCGCGTTGCGCTTGCGGTGTCGTCCCTGTGCTCCGGAACGCATCGGGCAGCATGTACGGCCACCGTCAGCGCCAAGCGTAGGCGATGTAGTCGCGCGGCAGTAGCGCCGCGAAGGACCTCACCATGTTGTCTCGGCGACAACAATCGACGAAAGGTGGATTGCCCGGAGCAGGAAACAGGCAGGGAGCGCGATGCGGCTCGAACGACGGCATCGACGGCGGCACGTGCAGCGTGTAGTCGCGTCGAGCGGCGTCGGAAAGGCGCTGAGCGCCCTAAAGCGCAATGATCGTGCGGCTCGACGCTTCGCTTTCTTGTTCTCCGAGCATCGCCTTCAGGTCGCGCTCGATCGTGCTGCACAGCGTTGAAATGGGCACATCGTTCGCACCGCCTTCAAACGGGTTCTCGGTGCTTTCGCCCACCTGTTCGAGCGACGTATACATCCACGAGACGGCGACGCTGCACGGCACGACCAGCCATACCATGTTGCCGTGCATGAAGCCGCTCACGCCGTCGTTCAATCGATTGAATTCGTTCAGAAGACCGAACGGAAGCGAAAGGCAGAAGAACCGCACGAACAGCGAGCTGACGGTCGCGTACTGGCGCGGATAGGGGAAGTTCTTGAATCGCTCCGATCTCGACTGGAGATCGACGAAGTCCCCGATCGTCTTTTGAAGCTCCATGTAAAAACCCGAATTCAGCTGGCCGGCCTGGTAAAGCGTCTTGAGCGACGTACCTTGAAGGCTCAGCACGCATGTCGTGATGGAGGAGGACGACAGCGCCTGCGCCGTTTCCGCGGGAGACAGGTATTGGGGCAGCAGTTCCCCGATGTCCTTTTCCCATTCGGGAACACGATAGAAGCGGCGGTACTCCGCGTTGTAGCGTCTGGTCGTGCTTTCCCAGATCCTCGGGCGACGCAGGTCGTATCGCAGCGCGGTCAGCCAGGCGAGGTGGCGGTATACCAGCTTTCGGGCAACCTCTTCGTCCGCGACGAAGTCGCGCGCAATTTGTCCCCAGCGGCGGCTCTTGCTCAGGATGCCGGTCCAGATTTCCAGCGCATCCGCTGCACGGTTGTACGTCTGGACGTTCTTGAAGCCGACGATGAACGACGTGGCGGTGCCGAGGAGCACCACGATCGTCAGGGGGATCGACAGCCACGTGATCGAAAAGAACTTGTACAGCACGACCGGAACGGAACCGAAAATGAGCAGCTCGTAGATCTTCCAGCGCGTCCAGATCAGGAATTCCGATAGCTTGTACGATCTTCCGAGATGCATTTCATTTGCCTCATCGACGATTCAGGTGGGTGACGAAGGGGGGGCAGCAACGCACGAACTTCGCCGCACATCATGCCTGCGATCGATTCCGGTGACATGCGGTCGATTGGTGCCGCGCAGGCAACATCGTGAGCACGGTTGCGGATCTACTGCGCGCGTCCGCATCGCCCTACGATGATTTCGCGCGGCGGATGGCCGCGGTCGACATCAACCGAGGGCAATGATCATGTCGCAGAAAATCCTGATAGTGGGGGCCGGTTTTGCCGGCGTGTGGGGCGCACTGGGCGCGGCTCGCGTGCTGGACGCCGCCGGCGTGACGGGCAGTGATGTTGAAATCACGCTGGTTTCCCCGAAGCCGGAATTGCAGATCCGGCCGCGGTTGTACGAAAGCGGGCCGCAGCACATGGCCGCGCCGCTGCTGCCGCTGCTCGATGCCGTCGGCGTGAAATTTCTCGAGGGCAGTGTCGAGGAGATCGACGTTCGCGAGAAGACGGTCGGTGTTGCTTGCGCCGACGGCGAGAAGCGCCAGATCGCATACGACCGGCTGTTGCTGACCAGCGGCAGCAAGCTGAGCAGGCCGCCGGTGCCCGGGCTCGCGGAACACGCATTCTCCGTCGATTGCATCGAGGACGCGGTCGCACTCGACGCGCACTTCGCGACGCTCGCGAAACTGCCGGAATCGCCGGCACGCAATACGGTCGCGGTGGTCGGCTGCGGCTTCACGGGCATCGAGGTCGCCACCGAGTTGCCCAAGCGATTGCGCGAGTGGTTTGGCCCGGATGCGAAGAGCCGTGTCGTCGTGATCGGCGCGCAGGACGACATCGGCCCCGATCTCGGGCCCAATCCTCGCCCGCACGTCGCTGAAGCCTTCGATTCGCTGGGCGTCGAAGCCGTGCTCGGTTCGCGTGTCGTGTCGATCGCGGCCGACGGGGTTCGCACCGCATCGGGCACGCATATCGAAGCGATGACCGTGATCTGGGCAGGCGGAATGCGCGCCAGCCCGCTGGCGGCGCAAGTCTCGTCGCATCTCGACGCGCTCGGACGTGTCGCGGTCACGGCCGATCTTCGGGTCGCCGACGCACCGCACGTGTTCGTGGCGGGAGACGTGGCGCGGGCACGGTGCGACGACGACGGGCACGATGCATTGATGTCGTGCCAGCACGCGATCGTGATGGGGCAGTTCGGCGGACACAACGTGGCCGCGGATCTGATCGGTGTGCCGATGCTGACGTACCGCCAGCCGTTCTATGCGACATGCGTCGACCTTGGCGAGTGGGGCGCTGTCTACTCGGAAGGCTGGGATCGGCAGATCAAGCTGACGCGCGCGGAAGGAAAGGCGCGCAAGCAGATGATCAACACGCAGTGGATCTACCCGCCGGCGCCGAATCGCACCGACGCGCTGGCAGCGGGTAATCCGCTGGCATCGTTCGGCTGATCGGACGGCGCCCCGCGCGTGTCGCGAGATGCGCGGCGGGGCGTGCAGTCACGCGGCGGCGGTTGAAGGACGTCGGCGACCAAGACGCCGCCGCGGCACGCAAGGCGCCGATTCAGTCGACGACGGTCATGATGTTGACGGTGCCTTGCCGCGCCATCTTTGCATACGGGCACAGGCGCTCGGCGGTGCGAACCATTTCCTCCGCGACGCTGCGATCGACGCCCGGCATCCGCACCCGAACGTCGACGAGCAATGCAAAGCCACCGTCCATCGGATCGCGGCCGAACGACACCTGCACTTCCACGGCCGTCTCGGGGGCCTCCATTTCGGCGCGTTTCCCGAGCAGATTGAGCGCGCCGTGGAAGCACGCGGCGAACCCCGCGGCGAACAACTGCTCCGGATTGGTCCCGTTGCCGGGCCCGCCGAACTCGGCGGGCAGGCGCAGATCGACCGCGAGATTGCCGTCGTCGGAGCGGGCCACGCCGGATGCGCGCCCGTGTCCCGTCTCGCCGCCGGAAACGGTGACGGTCGTCGTGTAAAGGGGTTGAAAGTCACGGCCCCGATACCTGTCGAGGAGAGACAGCGAGGGGGCCTGCAGCTTCTTGTCATCCATGATGCTTGCTCGAGTTCAGCGACGCGCTTCGACGGTCGAAACGTCTTGCGAAGGGGGCTGCACGCCCCACGCGAATTGCGTCTGCCGCGAAGGGTGGGTGTCGAGCGATCGTGTGACGAATACGGCAATCGCCCGGTGCAGCCTGATTCCTGGTTCGTCCACGAAAGAACGACGTGTCCATGCTAGAGGCGTGCACATGGCGGCGGTATAGCCGTTCAGGGCGATTGTCTGTTTCCCGTCGGACACCAATCCGGAACCCGGCGCGACGGGCGCAGCTGCGAATTTCCGTGCGTCAGCGGTCCAGGCACGCGCGCAGCGTGTGCGCGTGACGGTGCGCTTCGGCCGCATCGACGACGTTCGCGAACCCGATGACGAGCCCGCGCGGCGTCTGCTGCGTGTGGCTGTTCGTATACCAGATCGAGAGCGGCAGGATCGCAAGGCCCGCTTCGCGGGCGCGCGCGGCGACGGCGACGTCGTCGACCGGCCCGTCGGGCCCGTCCGGGAACCGCACCGCGAACTGGATTCCGCCGGGCGGCAGCTCGACGATCAGCCGCTCGCCGAATGCCTGCCGCAAGGCGTTCACGATCAGCGTGCGCCGCTCGCCGTACAGCGTACGCATCCGCTTCAGGTGCCGGGCAAAGTGCCCCTGTTCGATGAAATCCGCCAGGGCGGCCTGCAGCAGTGTCGGCGAGCCGGCATTCATGCTGCATGCGACGCGGTCGACACGCTCTATCGCCCGCTCGGGCACGACCGCGTAGGCGAGCCGCAAACCGGGATACATCGCCTTGCTGAAGGTACTGCAATAGATCACGTGATCCCGGCGGTCGAGACTCTTCAGCGCCTGCAGCGGGCGGCCGAGATAGCGAAACTCGCTGTCGTAGTCGTCCTCGACGATCCAGCCCGACGTCTTTTCCGCCCAGTCCAGCAGCGCGATGCGCCGGGCCAGCGACAGGGTGTGCCCGAGCGGGCTCTGATGGGACGGCGTCACCAGCGCGAAGCGCGCGTGCGCGTCAAGCTGTTTGCCGCGCTCGACGTCGATGCCCTCGGCGTCCACCGGTACCGGAACGAGCTGCACACCGGTCTCGGACAGGAAGGTGCGGGCCAGCAGGTAGCCGGGGTCCTCGAACCATACGCGATCGTTCGGCCGCGCGAGGCTGCGCAGCACGAGTTCCAGCGTGGCGCGGTAGCCACCGGTGATGAACACCTGTTCCGGTACGCAGGTGACGCCGCGCGACAAGCCGAGATAGGTGGCGATGTGCTCGCGTAGCGGCCGGTAGCCGGCCGGGTTCGGGTAGCCGAGCAACGCGCGTTCGGCGCTGCGTGCACGGTGAGACACGAGCCGGTGCCACACCTTGCGCGGAAACGCGTCCAGTGCGGGGAGCCCCGGTTGCAACGGGCGCGGCTCGCCGCTCAGCGCGACCGCGATCGGCGGTGGCCGGCGCGGAGGCGGGTGCTCGCGCGACACGCCCGGCACCCGGAGGGCGTCGTCGTCGGGGCGCCATGCCTGTTCGTCGCCGCGCGCGGGCGTCGGCCGCGTCAGCGATTTCGGCAGGGACGGCGAGACGAACGTGCCGGCCGCGCCGCGCATCTGCAGATATCCCTCGTCGACCAGGATCGTGTACGCCTGCTCGACGGTGCCGCGCGCCGTGTTCAGCTGCGTCGCGAGGCCGCGCAGCGCGGGCACGCGGTCGCCGGGACGCAGATGGCCTGCCGCGATCGCGGTTCTGAATCGCTCGCAGATCTGCAGGTAGATCGGCAACTGATGGTGCCGGTCGATTTCGATGGTCAGGGCGGGCGTTGGGGCGGGCATCGCGGTCTCGTGGGCGGCGGGAGCGAACGGCATGGACCAGTCCGATCGACGATTCTTGGCACTGATGGATAGGACATGATTCTTCCACAATTGCGCCATGCGATGCGACGGTCATGACCGTTTTCATCGGAGGCGGCGCGCGTCACGTGCCGCACGCGTTCAGGAAAACCCTTTCGTCAGGAGATTTTGCGATGAAGATCGTTGTCATCGGTGGTTCGGGCCTGATCGGCTCACGCGTCGTCACGTTGCTCGGCGAGGCAGGGCACCAGGCGCTCGCGGCGTCGCCGCGCACCGGCGTCAATTCCATCACGGGCGAAGGCCTGACCGACGCATTGACGGACGCCGACGTCGTCGTGGACGTCGCGAACGCGCCGTCATGGGAACCGCAGGCGGTGCTGGATTTCTTCCGCACGTCGGCCCGCAATCTCGGCAAGGCCGAAGTGGCCGCAGGCGTGCGCCATCACGTCGCGCTGTCGATCGTCGGCTGCGACCGGATGCCGGAGAACGGCTATTTCGCGGCCAAGGTCGCGCAGGAACAGGCGATCGAGGCGGCCGGCGTGCCGTACACGATCGTGCGTGCCACGCAATTCATGGAGTTCATCGGCGGCATTGCGGATTTCGGCACGGAAGACGGGACCGTGCGCATCGGCGACGGACTGTTTCAGCCGATTGCCGCGGAAGACGTCGCGGCGCTGCTCGCGCAGATCGCGCTGACCGGGCCGCTGAACGGCACGGTCGAGATCGCGGGCCCGGATCGCGCGCCGTTCGCGGAGATCGTCGCGCGCTACCTGAAGTCGGTCGGCGACACGCGTGCGGTGGTGACCGATCGCGATGCCCGTTATTACGGCGGCCGTGTCGAGGAACGATCGCTCGTGCCGCTCGGGGCAGCGCGACTCGGCAGCATCGGCCTGGACCGGTGGCTCGCGAGAAGCTGATTCGCGTGTCGAAGGTGGGGGTGCAGGCGTACGCCTGCGACGGGCAGTCGGGATGGGCGGGATGTCTGGGGGCAGCGGAAATGAATCGATCGGATACGTCGGAGCACGGCGTTCGTCGCGACTTGCCAGGGCGCGCCGACGCATTGTCGGCCAGCTTCGGTGCAAGCTACGCGGGCATCCTTGCGTTCGTCGCGGTGGCGAGCGAGGGGAGCTTCACCAAGGCCGCCGAACGTCTCGGCGTCGGCCGGCCGGCCGTGAGCCGCAACGTCCAGAAGCTGGAGGCGCAGTTGAGCACGCGGCTGTTCCAGCGGACCACGCGCATGACGGAACTGACCTGCGAAGGCCAGCGATTCTTCGAGAACTGCCGCCAGGGCGTGGCGCAGATCGTCGAAGCGATGAACGACATGCTGGAACTGCGGGAGGGGCCGCCGCGCGGCCTCATCCGGATCAGCTCGGCGGTGGGCTTCGGCCGGAAGATCGTTGCGCCGCTGCTGGAAACGTTTGCGAAAGCCTACCCCGACATCGTCATCGATCTGCTGCTCGACGACCGGCCTGTCGATCTGGTATCCGAACGAATCGACGTGTCGTTCCGCAATGGACGCATCGAGGATTCGAGCATCATCGCCCGGCAACTGATTCCGATGCAGATGGCGCTCTGCGCGTCGCCGTCGTATGTGGCCAGGCACGGCCTTCCGCAGAGTCTGGAGGATCTGGGACGGCACGAGTGCATCAACTTTCGTTTCGCCAGCGGCCGCATCTTCGAATGGGAGTTCAACGTCGACGGCCGCGTGCAGAAATACCTGCCGAAGTCGCGGCTGACGTTCAACGACGCGGACCTGGTGCTGCGTGCGGTCCTGAACGGGTCGGGCATCGCGCAGATGGCGGGTTACCAGATCCGCGACCATATCGCTTCGAGCGAACTCGTCGTCGCGCTGGCGAAGCATGTGCCGGAAGATCGCGGCCACTACATCTGCTATCTCAGCCGGCAACATCTTCCGACGCGCATTCGTATCTTCGTCGACTTCATGACCGAGCAGATACGCGCACTCGACCTGAACTGCATGACCCGGTTCAATCCGGATGTCGCGGTTGCGCCGCCGGCCGGGCTCGCAGCGTGACGAGCCGGTGAAGGGCATCCACCATGGGCCGGGGCCGGTTCGTCAGGCATCGGCCGCGGTGAGCGGACGGCACGCGAGAAGCGTTCATGTCACGAACGAGACGATTGCGACGTCGCGGTTGTCACGCAGGGAAACGAGGAATCGGGCGCGCGACCGGCGCGAAACCCGTACGCGGCCGCTTACCCGCGCCCCGGCCGCAGCGCGCGGCCCATCTCCGCGATCGGCATCGAGACGATCGAGTTCAGCAGGCGCATTTCCCCGGCGTCGGGGCGCGCGACCTCGCGCACTTCGTCGAGCGTCTGCGCGACGCTGCGATCGAGCGGTTCGAGAAAGCGCCGCAGCTCGTTTTCGGCTGCCTTATCCCTGAGCCCGAGTGCGTTGCCGAACGCGACCAGCGCGCCCCGGTCGATGTCGGCGAAGCGCGTCGCCGCGCCGAGCGGCATCGTCAGTTCGCAGTGCGGCCAATGATCGCCGCGATGATCGGGCCGGTGCGTGGGCGTGTGATAGACGACCGTGCTGACGATGTCGTAGAACGGCGCGAGCCGGTAGCCGCGCGCGTCGACGAAGAACGACAGGTTCTTCAGGTGCGCGTCGCCGTTGCCGACCACCACGTTGAAGATCGTCCAGCGGAACACCGACAGGCGCGCCAGCGCGCGCGTGCTGGTCTGCCCGATCGCGCGGCCGAGTTCTTCCGCGTTCGCGCGCTGGTACTTGAAGCCGCGATCGTAGTTCAGCAACTGCATCGCATCGATCGTATGCAGGCGGGCGGCCGGCTCCGATGCGGTATCGCGGTCGAAACGGTCGATCACGTAGCACGCGGACGGCGCGCGCAGAAAGTGCACGTCGGGCACGTCGAGGCCCATCCGCTTCGCGAGCTTCATGCAGAAGAACTCGTTGATCGCCGAATGCGGATAGCCGGCGGCGCGCATGTCCGGTTTCAGCAGATGCATCGACGGTTCGCTGCCGACCGGCTCGAACAGCGCGTAGTCGGGCGCGTCGCCGCGCAGGATCAGCAGCAGCTTCTGCTGCGCGCCGGCCGCCGACATGCGCTTGGGCGCGGTGGCCGTCAGCGCGCGCTCGGGCATCGCCTGGATGCGGCGTTCGAGTTCGTCGAGCGGGAGCGGCTGCATGCTGCCGGCCGCTTCCTGCTCGCCTTGCGCGAGCAGCGTGAGCGCGCCGGCCGATTCGCGCCCGAAGTACGCGAGCAGGCCCCACGCGTCGGCGGCGTCGACCCTGGCCTCGCGCGCAAGCGACGTGCGCATGCCTTCTTCCGGCAGCAGGTTGTCGAAGAACCACTGGACCGGGCGATCGGTCGAGGTGTCGGTGAAGGTGCCGGCGCGCAGCGGGAAAGCGGGGGACAGCGGGTACGCGCGTGGCGATGCCAGCCACTGCGCGTCGTACGTGAACGACCAGACGCCTTTGTCGTCGGTCAGCGCGCCCATGCGCAACCCGTTCGCGGAGGCGATCAGCGTTCTACTCGCCATGGCGGCTCCTGCGGCGTTGCGCGGCCTTCAGCACGTTTGCCGCCGAAATCTCGATGGACGACTGCGCGAGCAGGGTGATGCCCAGTTCGCCGAGCAGCAGCAGGATCTTGCCGACCTGCGCGGTGGGTTTCCCGGCCTCCACCTGGCTGATGAATTTCGGCGAAAGCCCCGTGGCGTTCGCGAGTTCGTCCCGCGTGAATCCCTGCTGGAGCCGGGCCGCGCGGATGAGGTTGGCGAGTGCGCCGATCGTGCCGACGGGCAGGATCTCGTGCATGACGTCCTCCGTGCTTCGTATCTGATCGGGAACAGTATTGCACAACTCGTTGGCGCAGGCATCCATTCGTATCCGAACGGAAACGAATTGGTCGTGCCGGCAACGGAATATCCATTTCGTTCCCGATCGGGAACCGGATGTGCTGAAATGACGATCGTCGACATGTTCGTATCCGGGCGGATACGCGATGGATCGACGGAATGTCCCGAAGAAGGCCGGGGCCGCGCACGTCGCCATGGTTAGAATGACCGCCGCACGTCCGTTCATTCCATGGCCCGTCACCGGGTCGACACGCGCCCATGACCTTGCAAGAACTCGAAAAACTGATGCGAAGCCTGTTCGAGGATGAGAGCCTCGACATCGTCGCCGACACCGGCTACAGCCTTTCCTTCGTCGTGCCCGGCAAGGTCCGGGACGTCAAGGCCGCGCTGCTCGCGCGCACCGACCCGGCCGGATGGGACGGCGAGGCGATCCACTGGTTCTACCGGTGCGACGACGAGGACTG
Source organism: Burkholderia sp. AU4i (assembly GCF_000466765.1). Lineage (NCBI taxonomy): Bacteria > Pseudomonadati > Pseudomonadota > Betaproteobacteria > Burkholderiales > Burkholderiaceae > Burkholderia > Burkholderia sp. AU4i. The sequence goes on from NZ_ASSI01000045.1 coordinate 37,368, forward strand.
GGCGCTGTATCTGCGCTCGGTTCCGCATTCGGTGTACTGCATCGCGACCGTGCAGTCGCTGCATGCGCTCCACATGCAGAAGTACGAGGATGCGGCGCGGGTCACGCCGGAGCAGCAGGCCATCTACGACGCCGAGGAGGCACGGCGCCGTGAGGAGGCGGAAGCGCGGCGGCGGCGCGACACGCGCAACGAGCCGCTTGCCCCGCTCGGCGGGCCGTTCCACAGCGATGGCGAACGCGTCTGGGCCCGCACCGGCAGCGGGCATCAGTATCGCGCGCTCAACAACTTCGATCTGGGCAGCTTCCGGCACCTGGTCGACCACTTTGCCGTCGATGCGTCGGGGTTGCGCTACTACGCGGGCGGCGCCGCGTTCAGCTACGACGACGCAGGCGAAGGGCTCGTTGCCGACGGCGATGCCGCCACGCTGGAATCCCTGGGCGGCGGCTGGTATCGCGATGCACGGCAGGCTTACTACTTCGAGCGTGACATCTACGATTCCGGCCACCTGACCGTCGTCAAGGCCGACGTGGCGAGCCTGACGCATATCGGCGGCGCATACGCGCGGGATGCGAAACACCTGTTCTGCGCCGGCGTGCGCAAGCGCGGCATCGACGATCCGGCCCGCGTGGTGAGCCTCGGCTACCGGTATGCACGGCTCGGCGCGCAGATCCTTTACGACGGCAAGATCGTGACGAAGCCGGGGCGCGTCGACGTCGAGACCGCGCGCGGCGTCTTTCACGACATGCTGATCGACGCCGACGGTCACGTGCTGTGGGGGAAGAACTACCGCAAGCCGTTGCCGGGGATCGACGCACGAAGCCTGCGCTTTCTGAACGGGGCCTTTGCGGTCGACGACCGGCGCGTGTATTACCGCACCAATACGAACCTGGCCGTGTGCGAGGGCGTCGACCGTGCGAGCGTGGAGGTCGTGCCGCCGATCCGCATCCGCGACAAGCACGGGCTGATCGACATCCGGTATCCGGAGGGCATCGTGCGCGTACCCGACCCGTCGACGGAATCGTGACCGTCGCGATCGGCCGGGTTCGGGGTCGCCACGCGCGACCACGCCGCGCCGGGGTATCGCGCAATGGTGCGATGGTGCATTGGTGCAATGGCGCGCGACCATTCCCTGCACACGCATAACAAAAGCTGAAATCGGCTTTTCACGCACACCGGGGGCGTCCCTATACTTTGCGGTGCCGTACGTGCGCCGGTTCGCGGATGTCGCGATCGCACCGCGCAGCGGCATGCCCGAACTTCTCGTACAAGGAACCGCAGAATGACCGCCCGTGATGCCGTCGATCCGCGCGACGCGTTGCGCGACGCGCTCGCCGCACTGCCCGATCTCGCGAACGCGATCGGGCAGGATGCCGCGCAACGCGAGGCGCGTCGCGAATTGCCGTTCGACGGCTTCGCACTTTTCCGCCGCTCGGCGCTGGGCGTGCTGCGGATTCCGGTCGCGCGTGGCGGCCTAGGCGGCACGCTGGTCGATCTGTTCGACACGATCGCGACACTGGCCGCCGCCGATTCGAACCTCGCGCACGCGCTGCGGATCCACTACGACCAGACCGAGACGTTGCGGCTCTCGCCGCGCACGCCGTTCAACGACGTGCAGCTCGAGCGGGCACTGGCCGGCGCGATCTTCGGCGGTGCGTCGACCGAGCGCGGCACGTCGCGGCCGGGCGAGAACACCACCGTGCTGCGCCGGGACGGCGAGCACTATCGCGTGACGGGGCGCAAATACTATTCGACCGGCACCGCGTTCGCCGATTTCGCGCGCATCAACGTGGAAAACGAACAGGGCGACGCGGTCGCCGTGATCATTCCCGTCGCGCGCGAAGGCGTGCAGGTGCTCGACGACTGGGACGGCATGGGCCAGCGCATGACCGCGAGCGGCAGCCTGCTGCTCGACGACGTGCAGGTGTTCGCGGACGAAGTGGCCCCGCGCGACGGCTCGACGCTCGTCGGCCGCCATTGCGGCGCGCTGCGCCAGCTGCATCTCGTCGCGACGGGCGCGGGCATCGTGCGCAACGTGGTTGCCGATGCGCGTCGTTATGTGCTCGCGCACGGCCGCCCGGTGCTGCACAGCCCGGCGCCGACCGCGCGCGACGATCACTTCATCCAGCAGGTCGTCGGCGAGCTGTCCGCGCACAGTCACGCGATCGACGCGCTCGTGCGCGAAAACGCACGGGCGCTCGACCGTTCCGCCGACGCGATCGAGGCGGGCGATGCCGATGCGGACGCACGCGTGCTCGACAGCGCGCTCGCAACCGCGCGTACGCAGCTCGTCGTCAGCAAGCTCGCGCTGCACGCGGCCGAGCGGCTGTTCGAAGTCGGCGGGGCATCGGCGACGGCGCGCGAACACAATCTCGACCGGCACTGGCGCAACCTGCGCACGATCTTCAGCCACAACCCGCTGCTGCACAAGGCGCGCGTGATCGGCGACTACGACCTGAACGGCGTGACGACGCACCTCACCGAAGGCCGCGTGTTCTGACCTGGCCGTGTCGAAACCGTGAGTGCTGCGGCTTGCGATGCGTCCGCCGCCCGCGTCAGCGCCGCAAGCCGGCGGCGCGCAGCAGCGGCAGCACGCGCTCGCCGAAGAAGTCGAGATCGGGCTTGAAATCGTAGAAGCTCAACTGGATGCCGTCGATGCCCGCGCGGTGCAGCCGCACGATGGTGTCCGCGACTTCCTCCGGCGAACCCGTGATCGAGATGTTGCCGCCGATCGCGCGCGCGTCGGCCTGCGCGCGCTGTTCGAAGCCGCCTCGCCACGCATGCGCGTCGCTGTCGAAACGGTGGAAGCTGCCTTCGTCCGCATGCGCGACGATCGCGTCGCGATACGCGCGCGCTTCGGCTGCCGTTTCGCGGCAGATCACGAGCGGGTTGAGCAGCGTGCGGATCGTCCGGCCGCGCGCGGCGGCGGCCGCCTTCACGCGCGCGGTATGCGCGGGCAGGGCGTCGATCGCGCGTTCGGCGTCGGGGCCGGCCGGGCTCGTGACGAACACGATGTCCGAATAGCGCGCCGCGAACTCGATGCCCGCGTCGGAGCCGGTTGCGTTGATCAGCAACGGGCGGCCGTAGCGTGGTTTCGGCGTGACGAACGCGCCGCCCAGCCGCCAGCCCGACAGCGCGGGCGTGTAGCTGAAATTTTCCGGTTGCGCCCACAACTGCTGCACCGCGTCGACGAACTCGGCGGCCATCTCGTAGCGCCGGTCGTGCTCGATCCGGTTCCAGCCAAACATCTCGTGCTCGATGGCGCGATGACCGGTCACGACGTTGATGCCCCAGCGCCCGCGCGAGATGTGATCGAGCGTCGCGGTGAACTTCGCGAAATGCAGCGGATGCCACGGCCCGTACAGCACATGGCTCGTCGCGACCAGGATGATCCGCTCGGTGCGTGCGGTCAGCGCGGCCAGCGTCATGAACGAGTCGAGCGCGTGGCCGTCGAACACGCCGCCGTAACCGCCTTTCGGCAGCCATTGCGACAGCGCGAACACGAGATCGAAGCCGAGCGCTTCCGCGCGCGAGACCAGCTCGGCGTTGTAGTCGAACGTCCAGTCGGTCGTGCGCGGCAGCGTCGATGCGCTCCAGCCGCCGGCCTGGATCGGCAGGAACAGCCCGAGCATCAGCGGCTGCGCGAGCACGCGCGACACGGGGCTGTCGGGGAAATCCGCCGGCGAGCGGACGTCGACGAACGGTGACGTCGCGACCGGCGCGGCGACGGAGGGGGCGTTCATGATGGCTTCCTTGCGGGTTGGGCACGCACCGTACGGCAACGGCGGGTACGTGCGGCGGCGAATCGCCCGGGTGCGATGCCCGACGTGCCGGCGAGCCGACGCAGTGCCGCGCACCGGCTGCTGCGCGGCGCGCGGGGAGGGAGCCGGTCATCGTCGAACGCGTATCGTGCCTGCGGGCAGCACGCGGGAAACTCACGGGAAACGCCCATTCTCGGCAACCGGGCACGGCGCGGCAAACAACGATTCCCGCTTTGCTTATCGCGCCGCACCTCACCGCATCGCACCACACCCGCTGCGCATGCCGTCAGAACTTCACGCGCAGCCCGCTGACGAGCGCGACCTGGCGGTTCGTCGACGACGCGCTGCCGATGTTCGAGATCGCCGCGATCCTGCGATAACCGCCAGCCGTCGCCGTGCTCGCATCGCCGGCCGCGAGCTGGTAGATGCCCGACACGTAGATATCGGTGCGCTTCGACAGCGCATAGTCGAACCCGAGCGTGAACTGGTGCCAGCGCGGCTTCAGCGTCTGGCCGCCGGTGCCCGGCAGGCCGCTCGCGCGCCCGTCGGTGAACGTATAGACGCCGATCAGCGTAGCCGCCGGCGTGATCTGGTAACGCGCGTTCACGTCGTAGTTGTTGAACTTGCGCGACGAGCCGTCGAGATAGTTGAGCTGCGTGTGGCTCCACGCGAAGCCGAGCGTCGCGCGGCCGAGCGCGTAGTTCGCGCCCGCCACGCCGATCTGCTGCTTGAGCACGCCGCCGTTCAGCCCGTAGAAGAACGCGCCGCTGTAGTCGTTGCCGGTGGTCGAGGTCGCGCCGCCCACCGCGCCGGTCGTATTCGACGTCGCATTCGGGTGATTGAGTCGCACGTAACCGCCGCCGACCGACAGCGGCCCGTTCACGTAGTTCGCCGACACGCCCCACGCATTGTTGTTCGAGAAGCCGGTGCCGGCGCCGCCGTTCGCCTGGTTGCTGAACGCATAGAGCAGGTCGGCCGTGAAGCCGGCGATCGTGTCGCTGCGGAACTTCACCGCGTTGTTCAGGCGGAAGCTCTGGTTCATGTTGTCGTTGTCGCCCACGTGCGTGGCCGGCGACCAGAAGCCGGACCCCGAGTACTGCGCGACGAGATCGGTGATCGGCTCGTACTGGCGGCCGAAGGTCAGCGTGCCGATGCCGGACTTGGCGAGGCCGACGTACGCGGAACGGCCGAACAGCCGGCCGCCCTGGCCGAGCCCGCCGTCGCTCGGCCGGAACCCGCTTTCGAGCGTGAAGACCGCCTGCAGGCCGCCACCGAGATCTTCGACGCCTTTCAGGCCCCAGCGGCTGCCGCTCAGCTTGCCGCTCGTCTGCTGGATGTTGCTCGCGCCGCCCTGGTTGTTCGTATAGGCGAAACCGGCATCGACGACGCCGTACAACGTGACCGAACTCTGCGCATGCGCGCTGACCGAACCGATCGAAACCAAACCCAGGACTACCGTTTTTTTGATCATGACTTTCCTCTGTTTTTTTGAGTACGACAGTGAGGAGCACGATGCTATTGACGCGGGTCGAACCGGCGAACGGCCGATCCGTGGTTTGTAAATCGCTGCGCGGCCGATTTGTAATGTGCGTTGCTGCAAGTCCGGCATGTGCGTCGCGATCGCGTCCGGCACCCCTGCTGCGGCGAACGCATCGCTCGAACGGCGAACGTCGGGCGCCGGCTACCCGCGGCCGCCGTCATATCGATCGATGAAATGGTTCGATATCCGCAATGTCAGCGATGCAACGGGCGATGCATTTACGCAACGGCCGTCTGTGCGGCGCACGATCGATGCGCTACGCGCGCCGGCATATCGATTTCGCAAAACGTTGGTAGGGCGGTGCGACGCGCAACGGTAGAGTCGGGCATCCGGCCAGGGGCCGGCCTGCTCCGGGACCACGACGGCGCCGACGTGCGCACGCGTCCCGGCTGAACAACGAACACGGGAGCCGTCTGACATGAGTCGCGATGTACTGTTTTTGCTGGAACCGGGCTTTGCCGATCCGAAGCATCCGGGCCAGCGTTTCGTCTGTCCGCACGGACTGTCGATCGAGGGGCTGCTGGCGAGTGCGCCCGAGCAGGCCGGCCGCATCGACGTGAAGCGCGTTGGCTTCGAGCGGCCGCGCCACGCAGTGATCGAGGCGCTCGACGATGCGCACCAGGGCTTGCCGGTCCTTGTGCTCGGTCGCGACCAGCCGGCGCCGGACGACGCGCAGACGCTCGGCGACGTGCGGTTCGTCACCGACGCGCGCCGCATCCTCGAACTGCTGGCCGAGCGCCACGGGTTCCCGGTGCTGCATTGATGCAGCCGCGCGGGCTTCCGCTCAATTCGCAACCGATCGACAGGAGGATTCGATGGCGTCAACGTCGGCGGCGCGCCGCCGCCTGATTCTTGCCGGCGCCGCGGCCGTGGCGGCGCCGTTCGCCGCGAAGGCCGCGTTCGCCACGCCGGCCGTCAACGCCGATCTCGCCGGCACGACGTTGCGCGTCGCGACCTACAAGGGCGGCTGGCGCGCGCTGCTGCAGGCGGCCGGCCTCGGCGACACACCTTACCGGATCGACTGGCGCGAACTGAACAACGGCGTGCTGCACATCGAGGCGCTCAATGCGGACGCGCTCGATATCGGTTCGGGCAGCGAAATTCCGGCCGTGTTCGCCGCGCGCCAGAAGGCCAGCGTCCGGCTCATCACCCGCGTGCGCGAAGACCTGAACAACCAGGTCACGCTCGCACGCAAGGACACGCCGATCCGCAGTATCGCGGACCTGAAGGGCAAGCGCGTCGGCTACGTGCGCGCGACGACGTCGCACTACTTCCTGTATCGCCAGCTCACGGAAGCTGGCCTCGGCTTCGACGACATCCAGCCGATCAACCTGTCGCCGACCGACGGGTTGTCGGCCTACGATCGCGGCGACATCGACGCGTGGGCGATCTACGGCTACAACGGCCAGCTCGCGCGCAATCGCTACGGCGCGCGCGTGCTGAAGACGGGGAAGGGTTATCTGTCGGGCAATTTCCCGGTGTACGCGAACCCGCGCACGCTCGACGATGCGCGCCGTCGTGCGGCGACGGGCGATCTGCTGCTGCGGTTCCGGCGCGCGTATGCGTGGGCGAACGGGCATTTCGCTGACTACGCGCGGGTGCAGAACCAGGAGACGCGCGTGCCGGTGGCCGATCTCGTCGCGATGTTCGACCAGCGCAGCGAAGACTATGCGCTGCTGCCGGTGACGCCCGACGTGGTGGCGCAGCATCAGCAGGTCGCGGATGTGTTCGCGCGGATCGGCGTGCTGGATGGGCCGGCGAATGTCGCGCCGTTGTGGGATACGTCGTTCAACACGCTGGTGGCATCGGCGTGATGCGATGCGCCGGGAAGACTCGCTCGTGAGCCGGCGGCTTCAGGCCCGACGCAGGTTTGGTCGGGCGCGGCGGTCCGGCGGGATCAGGCGAACGTCGTCGCGACCATGATGCCGAACACGAGCCCGAGCGCGATCCCGCAGAGCCGGCCGTAGATCGACGCGCGCACGTTGTCGTCGAGCACGAACGGCGAGCGCTTGTGCTTCCACACCGTGCTGAATGCGACCGGGCGGGTCAGCAGCGCAATGCAGGCGAGCAGCACCGGCGTGGCGATCAGCATCGCGATGCGCTGCCCGTTCCAGTCGACGCCGTGCATGGCGAGCGACACCAGCGCGGCGAGCGGCACCTCGACGCACAGGCCCAGCAGCGAGCCGTTGACGAATGAATCTCCCGGGGTCTGGAACATGATCGGTCGTCGCGTCCGGATGAAATCGGCGCCCCGTTCAGGCACCTGGAAAATGAAAGCCACGGCCGGAGTCCAGGGTCGGTCAACCGTGATCGGCGTCAGTCGAGATGACGGCCGGATGTTAAGGCAGATTGCCGGCCGGTTGTCGGTCATTCAAGCTATTTAACAAATGTTCGGAATCGCGACGCATTTTCAGGTCGCGCGGGAATATCGCGTCGTGGTAAAAATCGTGCATCCATTTTCTGGCGAACGGCCCCGGCGATCGGGGGCTGCCGCCGAATGGATATCGCTCGCAATCGTATGACGATAACGGGTATTCGACCGCTTCCCGATAATCGGCGTCGCGCGTAAAGGCACACCGGCAGCCGGACCGATCGGAACGACGGACTGACCACTCTCACCACACGCATGAACACGTCCGACCACAACGAGGCCGACCGCCATCAACTCGTCGCGTTCGCGATCGACGACAACACGCAGGCCTGGTACGAAATGGTCATCCCGTTCATCGTCTCGCTGCGCGCGACGGACTACCGGGGGCGCATCGGCGTCATCGGCTACGGGTTGTCCGACGAGAAGCAGCAGCGGCTGCGCGCGAACGGGATCGAGGTGTACGCGGCGGCGGGCGTCGGCGACCTTGCCTGGGACCGCTACATCTCCGCGGCCGCGATCTTCGACGCCGATCCGGCGTTGCAGACGCTCGCGCTCTACGATGCCGACATCTGGTTCCCGGGGCCGCGGTTCGACATCTTCGACGTCGTGCCGCACGACGAGGCCCTTCACGTCGCGCCGGATGCGCACTTCTGCGCGTTCGTGATGACGCCGCTCATCGGCGAACGGCGCGACGCGCTGATCCACCAGTGCGTGCAGGACGTGCTCGAGCGGCTGGGGCAGCCGCTGCAGGCGGGGCTCGTGGTCGGCGGCCGCGAGCCCTGGGCGCGATTCGCGCGGTTTGTCCGCGAACAGGCCGGCAGGATCGGCCAGGATTTCGTGGCGATCTACGGGCTGGACACGACCTTCCTGCATCTGTGGGGCGGCCTCGGCCACGTGCGGCTCGTGGGCTGCGAGCAGAATTTCGTCACGAAATGGGGGCTGCACGAGCGGCACGATTTCGACGCGGTCCGCATCGTGCTCGAGCATCAGGGCAATCCGATCCGTGGCCTGCACATGACGGGCGACGTGCGCTTCCTGAACCACTGGCGCTACCTGGCCCGTCATGCCGAGCATGCGATCGCGCGCGGGCAGGCGTTCGCGCTGGCGCCCGAGGCCGGCAAGCGGGCGCAGCCGGCCGATCCCGGCCTGCTTCAGCCCGAACGCTTCGTCGCGAGCGGGTTGTCGGTGCTGGCCGCGCACGAGGACGTGCTGGCGAACGTGCCGCGCCTGGCCGCGGGGCCGTCGTTCCGCAACCCGCAGGGCCATGCACTGAATGCGTGGGCGGCGCACACGGTCGAATTCGCGGTGACGCGCGACCGGTTGGTGCTGGACATCTGGCTGTCGCATCTGAGCGGCCAGCCTGCGGCGCCGGGCTTGCAACTGGAGCACAACGGCGCGACGGTCGCGCTGCTGGCGCCGCACAAGTTCAGCGTCGCGACGCAGCAGGGCGACCGGGTGGTGCTGCGCGCGCTGACGCTGCCGGGGCAGGCGTGTCATACCGCATGGGATATCGTCGTGCGCCACGCGTGACGGCCCGGCCCGCACGCGCGATCGACCGAAGCGGCGCGCATCGCCGGACGGTCACGCGCGCCCCATGATCCGCGTGCCGAGCGAGATGCCGAGGTTGGACAGCGACGCGTTGGTCGCGAGCTGACGCTTTTCCCAGCCCGCCAGCGCGGCGTCGAACGCGGGGCCGTGCACGACGCCGCGCAGCGCCTCGGCGAGCCCGACCGCATTCTCCGCCGCTTTCGCGACGCCCGCGGCCGTATGCGGCCGCACGAGGCAGGCCGCGTCGCCGAGCAGCACCGCGCGGCCGAACGCCATGCGCTCGACAGAGAGATCGAGGATCGCCTGCGCGAACGGCGCCTGCGTCGCGTCGACGAGCGCGGCGAGCGTGGGCGCCAGCATCCGGCGGCCCGCGTCCACGAGTTCGAGCCGGTTGTCGTCGCGCATCGCGCCGGGCGGCAGCGAACCGTCTCGCTGCGTGCCGTCCTGCGCAAGAAACAGCGATGGCAGGCTCGCCGGTGCGAGCCGCCGGTACCAGACCCAGTTCACGCGCCGCTTGCCCGGTTCGATCGCGCCGTCGCGGCCGGGGACCAGATAGGTGAGGAACAGGTGCGCGTCGCCTTGCTGGAACGTGAAGCGGTCGCGCAGCACGTCGAGCACCGGGGCCGGCAGCAGGTGCTCGTCGACGAGCCCGCGCCACGCGACATAACCCGCATACGCGGGCCGCGCATCGGGCAGCAGTTGCGCGCGCACGTTCGAGCGGCCGCCGTCGGCGCCGACCAGCAGGTCGGCCGGCTCGACGCGGCCGTCCGCGAAGTGCGCGATCACGCGTTCGCCGTCCTGCTCGAAGCGCTCGAACGACACGCCGCCATGCACGACGCCGGCGGGCAGCGCGCGCTTCAGCGCCGTATAGATCACGTTCCACGCGGTCTGCGTCTGCGGCATGTTCATGCGTTGCACGATCCGGTCGTGCGCGTCGAGATAGATCCGGTCGCCGGAATCGACACCCGCGTCGTGCGGCACGGGCACGCCGCCGAACGCGAACGCGCGTTCGATCGGCGTTTGCAGCACGATGCCGCCGCCGCGGCTGTCGAGCTCGTTCGGCGATTGCTCGAAGACCTTGACGCGCCAGCCGGCCGCCCGCAGTGAAGTGGCGGTGAACAGCCCGCCCACCGATCCGCCGATCACGATCGCCAGCGGGCCCGAAACGTCGCTCATGCTGCCAGCCTCCCGATGGTTCGTTGCGCGCGCATCGAATCAGCCTTCCCAGTGCTGCAGGAAGTCGAGCAGCAGCGCGTTCACGCGCTCCGGCTGCTCCTCCTGCGGCAGGTGCCCGCACTGTGCGATCGGCTCGGCGCGCAGGTCCGTCGCCATGCTTTCCCACACGGATTTCATGTCGAACATCTTGCCGACCGCGTAGAAATCCTCGCCCCAGAGCGCCATCGTCGGGCATGCGATCTTGACGTCCGCGTCGACGAGATCCTGCTGCACGTCCTCGGCGTTCGCGCGGTAGTCGGCCAGCGCGCCGCGCACGGCGCCCGGGCGCCGGTACGCGCGCACGTAAGTGTCGAACGCGTCGCCGGAGATCGCGTGCGGGTTGTAGCACCAGTCGGAGAAGAAGTGGCTGAGCCACTCGGCTTCCTTGCCGGCGATCAGCGCCTCGGGCAGATCCGGCACCTGGTGGAACAGGAAGAACCAGTACGCGCGCGCCGTTTGCGCGGTCATGTTCTGCGCGACGATGCGCGTCGGCACGTTGTCCATCACGACGAGCCGGTCGACGCGCTCGGGGAAGTCCTTCGCGAAACGCGTCGCGACGCGCGCACCGCGGTCGTGCCCGACGAGCGCGATGCGGCCGATGCCGAGCGCGTCGAGCAGCCCGGCGACGTCGCGCGCCATGTTGCGCTTGTCGTAACCGGCGGCCGGCTTGTCGGTTTCGCCGTAACCGCGCAGGTCGGGCGCGATCACGCGGTAGCGCTGCGCGAGCGCGGGAATCTGGAAGCGCCACGCGAAGCTGGTCTCGGGGAAGCCGTGCAGCAGCACGACGGCAGGCCCGCTGCCGGCGTCGATGTAGTGCTGGCGGATGCCGTTCGCGGTGACGGTGTGATGGGTGATCGAAGGCATGGAGTGGGTCATGGGGCGATCGCTGTTCGGTTCGGCCCGCGCGAAACCGGCGCGGCCGCAAATGCCTTTCGAGGATAGGCGAATCGTGCGGCGCGCCGGATAAATTGTTCTGAATTCGCGTGATTGCGCGCACGGCCGGAACCGGGCCGCCGGGTCACGGGCCGGTCGTGGCAGGCGGTTCCCGATCCCCGTGTGATTCGCCCGGCCGGTGGCGTCCCGTCGCGTGCGGGCTTGACGAAGACGCGCGAGCGTGAACATGACGGACGACGATTCGACCGTCGTCGTCCGGCATGCCTGCCACCGGTGTCAGCCGCGCCGGCGCCGCCGCGCGGGTGCGTCCGACGTGAGCTGCTTCAGCGCGGCGGGCGTGCCGTGCAGGAACGCGTCGATCAGCCGTTCGATCTCGGTGTCGAGATCGTCGGGCACCGGCAGGCCGTAGACCCACTTGCGCACGCCGAAATAGAAGATGCTCGCGTGCAGGCTCCAGACCAGCTCGACTTCCGCATTGCGCTGGGCCTCGGTGGTGGGTGTCGCGAGGTCGTATTCGTGCCGCAGCTCGCGCAGCACCGGCAGGAACACGCGTTCGCGCAGCCGCGACAGGTAACGCGTGTTGAACCCCTCGCGGCTGAGCCCCGCGAAGATGAACGTGCGGATCCATTCGCGCCGCAGGATGGTTTGCGCATAGTCGCGATAGAACGCGACGAGCCGCTCCTGCAGCGACACCGTGCGGTCGGCGATCAGCTTTTCCCAGTCGGGGTTCCACGTGTAGATCTCGTCGTACACGCGGTCGATCAGCGCTTCCTTGCTCGGGAAGTACCGGTACAGCAGCGGCTGGGTGACGCCGATCTGCCGCGCGAGCTCGCGCGTGCTGCCGGAAAAGCCGTGCGTCGCGAAGTGCTCGATCGCCTTCTCGACGATCTGCCGTTCGCGCGCTTCCGGCGCGAGCCGGCGGCCCGGCGTGACGGCGTTGCCGTCGGCGTCCGTCCCGCGCTCGCGGGCCGGCGTGCTGCGTTTTCTTTCGGTCATGCATCGGCTCCCGATGGTGCGCCTGCGTTAACTATCGATCGAAAAATAGCACGATTGACGCGCCGCATGCCGTGCGCGGCGCGGCTTTCGGCGCGCTGCGGGGCCGGTGCGGGGCGCAATCCGCGTCGTGCCGGCCCGGCTCCCCGGCCACGTGAGCCCGCCGCCGATTCAGAAAAATTCAGGCGGGCGCCATGACATTAAGGTCGGCCTTCACTAGTCTGGCTTCCGAACCGCCGCACGGGCCGGATGCCAGTCGGCAGGCCGGGCCGGTCGGCGCAACCGGAGCGGAACATGCGTTATCAGATCTCGCCGGGGGCCGGCGCCACCATCCAGGAAACCCGGTCATGCCGTCGCAGCCGGTAACCGCGGGCGCCGTGCCCGACCGCGTGCGCGGCGAGGACGTGTTTCTCGCGTCGATCGCGGGATATGTCGACACGCTCGGCTTCGTCGCGCTGTTCGGCCTGTTCACAGCGCACGTCACCGGCAACTTCATCCTGATCGGCTCGGGCCTGGCCGGCGTCGGGCAAGGGCTCGCGATCAAGTGGCTCGCGTTTCCGGCCTTCATCGCGGGGATCGTCGTCGCGCGCGTGCTCGACCACCGGATGCGCCAGCGGGGCCACGGCGTGCGCGCGCGTTCGCTGTATGCGCTGCAGGCCGTGCTGCTGGCCGGGTTCATGCTGGCCGGCGTGATGGCCTCGCCGATCGCCGATGCCGACGCGCCGAGAACGATCCTGTGCGGCCTCCTCGGCGCCGCGGCGATGGGCGTCCAGAACGCGCACGCGCGGCTGACGGCCCGTTCGGTCGTCGCCAACACGGTGATGACGGGCAACGTCACGCAAGCGGTGATCGATGCATTCGACTGGCTGGTGCCGCTCGCCGCGCCGGCCGAACGCGCAGCCGCGCGCGTGCGGCTGCGGCGCACGCTGCCGCCGGTCGCGGGCTTCGCGCTCGGCGCCGGCGCGGGCGCGATGGCTTATCTGTTCGCGGCGTTCTGGGCGCTCGCGCTGCCGCTCGCGGTGCTGTGCTTCCTCGCCTATCAATCCGGTCGGCCCGACGAGCGGCCGACGTCACGCTGAATGCGCGCGCGGCATGTGGCCGCGCGTGCCACTTTCAAGGAGAACCCGATGATCGCACTGAAATTGCAACAGGCATGGCGGCTGACGGCCGCGTCGGCGGCCGTGCTCGGCGCATTGCTGGCAACCGCGCCGGCCCATGCCGACGAGACGCGCCTGCTCGACACGTCGTCCGCGAAGGTGCCGGCCGTCGCGGTCGGCCCGCAGTACGACACGACGCACGTGTGCGTCGCGCCGGAAGATTTCGACCGCTTCACCGACAGCTTCGTCGCGACGTTCGGCGGCAAGAAATCGCAGCAGGGCGTGTTCCAGGTCACGCCGACGCCGAGCCAGACGATGTCGCAGCTCGTGTTCACGCCGGCCGGCACGATCTCGGTGTTCGGCTTCAAGACGCCGATCCCTTATCCGTTCTGCCAGGAGCGCACCGGTTACCTCGTCACCGACATGGACGTCGCGATGAAATCGGCGCGTGCGCACGGCGCGGACGTGGTCGTCGACACGTTCCCCGACCCGATCGGCCGCGACGCGATCATCCGCTGGCCGGGCGGCGTGAACATGCAGCTCTACTGGCACACGCAGGCGCCGAAATACGACCCGCTGCAGACGGTGCCGGAAAACCGCGTGTACGTGTCGCCGGAAAGCGCGAGCAAGCTGGTGCACGACTTCGTCGCGTTCTCGCGCGGCAAGGTGGTGTCCGACGTGCGCAAGGCGCCGGGCATCGAGATCGGCCGGCCGAACGATACGTATCGCCGCATCCGCATCGAATCGGGTTTCGGCAAGATGACCGTGCTCGCCACCGACGGCCATCTGCCTTACCCGTTCGGCCGCGAGATGACGGGCTACGAAGTGCCGGACCTGGCCGCGACGCTGAAGCAGGCGCAGGCCGCGGGCGTGACCGTGCTGGTGCCGACGTTCACGTCGGACGGGCGCGACGCGGCGCTCGTGCAGTTCCCGGGCGGCTACGTCGCCGAAATCCACGCGCGGTCGAAGTGATGGAGCGCGGGTCGATGGGGCGGGCATGGCGGCGCGTGCTGCCGGCCGCCGTGCTGGCCGGCGGCGTCGCGGGTTATGCGGGTACGGCTGCCGGGGCCGAGGATGCCGCTTCGGCGGCTTCGACAGCTTCGCCGGCCACGGCCGCCGGCACGACGTGTACCGCGAAGCGGCCCACGGTGTTGTTCAACCGCTGGCAGGAAGACTGGTCGGTGCTCGCGAACCCGTGCGTGCCGCGCCAGCCGGGCGATGCGCTGAAGTACATCCCGCTCGGCGGCGACCCGTCGACCTACCTGTCGCTCGGCGCGAACCTGCGCGAGCGCTTCGAGCTGAACAACGCGCCGCTGTTCGGGCTCGGCGCTGCGCACGACGACAACTACGTGATCCAGCGTGCGACGGTGCATGCGGACCTGCGTTACGCCGGGCATGTCCAGGCGTTCGTCCAGTTCGTCGATGCGCGGCCGTTCGGCAAGGACACGGTGTCGCCCGTCGACAAGGATCAGCTCGACATCGAGCAGGCGTTCGTCGCGTATGTCGACCAGATCGGCGGCGGCACGTTCAAGGCGCGGATCGGCCGGCAGGAGATGGCATATGACCTGCAGCGGTTCGTGTCGGTGCGCGACGGCCCGAACGTGCGCCAGGCGTTCGACGCGCTGTGGGCGGATTACGAAATCGGCAAGTGGCGGCTGATCGGCTATGTGACGCGCCCGGTGCAGTATCGCAACGACGCGTCGTTCGACGACGTGTCGAACCGGCACCTGCGGTTCGACGGCGTGCGTGTCGAGCGCACCAACACGGGCCCCGGCGACCTGTCGGCGTACTGGTCGCGTTATACGCGCGACAACGCGCGCTACATCGCGGGGGCCGGCACCGAGCGGCGCGACGTGTTCGACATGCGCTACGCGGGCAAGTCCAGCGGGTTCGACTGGGACGTCGAGGCGATGCTCCAGACCGGGCACATCGGCCAGGACACGATCGGCGCGTGGGCATTCGGCGCGCTGGGCGGCTACACGTTCGCGAAGACGCCGGGTACGCCGCGCGTCGGCATCCAGGTCGACGGCGCATCGGGCGACAAGCATCCCGGCGACGGACGCATGGGCACCTTCAACCCGCTGTTCCCGAACGGCTATTACTTCACGCTCGCGGGCTACACCGGCTACAGCAACCTGATTCACGTGAAGCCGTCGCTGACGTTCAAGCCGTCGAGCAGCGTGACGGTGCTGACCGCAGTCGGTTTCCAGTGGCGCGAGACGACGGCCGACGCGATCTACGGGCAGGGGATGTCGGCGGTGCCCGGCACCGCAGGCAAGGGCGGTTCGTACACGGGGATGTATGCGCAGGCCCGCGTGGACTGGCTCGTCAATCCGAACATGGCGCTGGCCGTCGAGGCCGTGCACTTCCAGATCGCCGATTCGATCCGCGCGCTCGGCGCGCGTAATGCCGACTACGTAGGCGTCGAAGCGAAGTTCGGCTGGTAGCGCGGCGCCGCGCGCCGCGCGGCACGCCGCCGGACGGCTCAGTGCGCCGCGCGCACCAGCGTTTCGACGAAATCGATGAACGCGGTCACGCGTTTCGAGCCGCGCTGGGTCGGCAGGTAGAGCGCGGTGACGACCGAGCGGGCCGTGCCGGGCGTCACGTCGTATTGCTCGAAGAGGCGGCGCAGGCGGCCCGACTGGACGTCGGCCTCGACCAGCCAGTCGGGCAGCAGCGCGATGCCGGCGCCGTCGAGCGCCGCATCGCGAAGCACTTCGCTGTGGTTCGATTTCAGGCGCCCGGCAACGCGCACCTGCGCCGTGCCGTGCGCGTCGACGAACGACCACGCCTGCTGGTCGCCGCCGAAGTGAAAGCGCAGGCACGCGTGATCGACGAGTTCGCCCGGCGCGGCCGGTGTGCCGTGCGCGGCGAGGTAGTCGTGGCTCGCGACGACGTAGCGCTGGAACGTGCCGAGCGTTCGCGCGACGACTTCGGCGGACGGCGCCGCTTCGCCGAGCCGGATCGCGACGTCGATGCGGCTCGCGACGAGATCGACGCGTTCGTCGGTGAGCTGCAGGTCGAGGTCGAGTTTCGGATGGCGCGCGAGGAACGCCGCGACGTGCGGCGCGATGCGGCGCACGCCGTACGCGACCGGCACCGACACGCGCAGCGGCCCGGACGGCTCGTCGCCGCGATCGGACACCAGCGCGTCGGCTTCCGCGAGTTCCTCGAGCAGCTGCTTCGCGCGCGCGTAGTACATGGCGCCCGCATCGGAGAGCGTGACCTGGCGCGTCGTGCGGTTCAGCAGCACGGTGCCGAGCGACGCCTCGA
This sequence comes from Burkholderia sp. AU4i, assembly GCF_000466765.1. Lineage (NCBI taxonomy): Bacteria > Pseudomonadati > Pseudomonadota > Betaproteobacteria > Burkholderiales > Burkholderiaceae > Burkholderia > Burkholderia sp. AU4i. Next base: position 54,057 of record NZ_ASSI01000045.1, read on the forward strand.
GCGCATCCACCGCGCGTACCACCGACGATGCCGCGAGGTCGAGGCGGCGCCCCGCGCTCGAGAAACCGCCGGCTTCCGCTACTTCGACGAACGCGCGCAGCGCGGAGAATTTGTCCATGTCGTGCTCTTCGAGTCTTCGTGCCTTTGTGCAGGCCGCAACGATGCATTGCGTGCCGTTCGCATTCTAACGTCGCCGCGCAAGCGTTATCTTCCGGACTGCAATGTACAGGAGATGACGATGAAACCCGTCGAAGTAACCGTGACCTACGACCTGATCTGCCCGTGGTGCTGGATCGCGGAGCACCGGCTCGCGGAGGCGATCGAGGCAGCCGGCCTGGCCGGCGCCGTGAACGTGCGGTTCGTGCCGTTCGAGCTGAACCCGACGATGCCGGCCGGCGGCATCGACCGCAAGGCGTACCGGAGCGCGAAGTTCGGCAGCTGGGCGCGTTCGCAGGCGCTCGATGCGCACGTGGCCGACGCCGGCCGCGCGGCGGGCCTCGTGTTCGACCACGCACGGATCGCGCGCACGCCGAACACGCGGCTCGCGCACCGGCTCGTCTGGTTCGCGCAGCAGCACGGCAGCGCGGTCGCGCTCGTCGATGCGCTGTTTGCCGCGTATTTCCGCGACGGCCGCGATATCGGCGATGCGGACGTGCTGGTCGAGGTCGCGGCCGGCGCCGGCCTGGTTGGCGATGCGGTGCGTGCCTTCCTCGCATCCGGCGAAGGGCTCGACGCGGTGGTCGCGCTCGAGGAGGCGGCGGTGCGCGACGGCATCACGTCGGTGCCGTCGACGCGCATCGGTACGACGGTCGTCAGCGGCGCGCAGCCGGCCGACGTGTTTCGCGCCGCGTTGCTCGACGCGCAGCGCGTGCGGGATCGGGCCGCGTAAGCCGCGCCGGCTTTCAGAACGATTCATGTCGTGCTCAGGATTATTGCGAAACCGGCCGGTAAGCTCGGTGTCGCGCGCCTGACCGGCCGGGCCGGCAACGCGCGCGATATCTCGATACGCAACCGGGGAGCGGACATGAGGAACCTGAACTGGCGTACCGGCGGCATGCTGGTCATCGCATGGTGCTTCGGCATCCTCGCATCGGCCGCGTGTGCCGCCGAACCGGGCGGTGCGGATCAGGCGCCCGGCTTCTATCGGCAGCAGCTCGGCGGCCTGCGGATCGTCGCGCTGTCCGACGGCACGCATCCGTTTCCGGTCGATACGGTGTTCCGCGACATCTCGAAGGACGACATCCGGCGCGATCTCGACCGCGCGTTTCTCGAACCGCCCGTGCAGGGCTCGATCAACGCGTTCCTGGTCGATACCGGCACGAAGCGGATCCTCGTCGATTCGGGGGCCGGCGTGCTGTACGGCGATTGCTGCGGCAAGCTGCTCGCGAACCTGCGTGCGGCCGGTTATGCGCCGGAGCAGATCGACGAGGTGCTGCTCACCCACCTGCACAAGGATCATGTCGGCGGCATCGTGACGAACGGCAGGATGACCTTCCCGAACGCGGTGGTGCGCGTGAACGAGATCGAAGCGAACTACTGGCTCGATCCGGACAACAAGGCACAGGCGCCGGCGTTCCTCGCGTCGTTCTTCGATGCGGCTGCCGCGTCGGTCGCGCCGTACGTGGCGGCGGGCCGCTTCAAGACGTTTCGCGGCGAAGCGACGCTCGCGCCCGGCATTCGCGCGGTGCCGATGCCAGGCCATACGCCGGGCCATACCGCGTACCTGATCGAGAGCGGCGACGCCGGGCTGCTCGCGTGGGGCGACATCGTGCACGTCGCGGCGATCCAGCTGCAGGACCCGGACGCGACGGTCCAGTACGACAGCGATGCGGACGCGGCGCGGCGCACCCGGCGCGATACGCTGAAGCGCGTCGCGGACCAGCGTTACCTCGTCGGCGCCGCGCACATCGCGTTTCCCGGGCTCGGGCATTTGCGCAGGGACGGGGAGCAGTACGACTGGGTGCCGGTCAATTACGACGCGACGCCGCTGCGGTGAGCGACGGGCGATGCGCGCCGTGAGGTGCCGTGATGCGCGCGTAGCGGTGGCACGCGGCGCGGGGCCGCGTCAGCGCGTCAGTTCGCGCCGCCAGGCGCCGGGCGGATGGCCGACGATGCGCGCGAACACGCGGTTCAGGTGGCTCTGGTCCGCGAAGCCGCAGGCGGCCGCGATTTCCGCGAGCGACATGTCGGTCGTCTCGATCAGTTGCCGCGCGCGGATCACGCGCTGTTCGAGCAGCCATTGATGCGGCGTGCGCCCCGTCGTGCGCGAGAACGCACGAATGAAATAGCCGCGCGACAGATCGCATTCGCGCGCCACTTCCTCGATCGACACGCCGAGATCGGCCTTCTCCATCAGCAGCTCTTTCGCGAGCGCCGCCTTCGCCGGCGACAGCAGGCCCTTGTGCCGCAGGTCGCGCGCGTCCGCGTTGCCGTACTGGCGCGCGAGATGCGTGCCGATCGCGAGCCCCATCTGCTCGACGAACAGCGCGTTCAGTACGCCGGGCTCGTCGAGGCTGTCGGCCACCGCGTGCGCGAGATGGCCCAGCACCTCGTCCTGTACGTCGGGCGCGCAGGTCAGGCCGCCGATTTCGGTGCCGTCGTGCTCGCGGCCGAGGCCGTCGAGATACGCGTGCGACAGCTCGACCAGCAGGAAGTCGAACTTGCCGTACAGGTCGGCACGAAAATTCCGGGAGAAGTCGCGAATGTAGATCGAGTTGTGCTGGAACCGCCGCTCGGAGCGGGATTGGCCGGTTCCGCCGTAGATCGTGCGCCGATGCCCGTCGTTGAGCGACACGCCGATCAGGAAGCCGCGATCGCTGGCCGACATCTCGATGCGCTCGAAGTGCTCGTCGCGCATGCATTTGCGATGGAGCGTGAGCCCACCGACCGAGCGTTCGATGTCCTTGGACAGCAGGCTCGACAGGCAGCCGAGCGTGTCTTTCGGCCGTGCGGCCGGGGGCGCGGCGAGGGAATCTGGCATGGCGGAACAATCCTTCGTTGGGGGGCGGCGCGCGAACATATTTACGCGAAGTTTAAACGGTGCACTCACCCGGCCCAAGTTAACTTGAATAAATGTCCACTTGCTGACGAAATGCTTGCCAGCGGCCCGGCCCGCACCGCGCGGGCCTCGACGGGCACGCGAGCGCGCTGCCATGGCCAACGCGGGGCCGATGTCACCCCATTTTCATTCGGCGCGGCCCCCGCCCGCGGGCGCGCCGGTGGGCGGGAGGCCAGCGCATTTTCCTTCAAGATTTTTGTTAATTCGGTGTTTACACTCAGTCCACATTTTGAGACTTTGCGCCCGGCCGGCAGCGCTGCACGGGTGTGCATTCCCGCCCTGGTGAACGGCCGTGTTCACACGGCGGTCATCGTGGGGAACCTGGAGGCGGCCATGATCCAGATCGGGACGTTGTCGGTGGATTTCGAGCAGCGGGACATTCGCCACCACGGCGCGTCGCTGCGTATCGGCGCACGCGCGCTTGACATACTTGAAGTGCTGCATCGTGCCAACGGTTCCGTCGTGTCGAAGGACGACATCATGGATGCCGTGTGGCCGGGCCTGATCGTCGAGGAAAACCGGCTGCAGGTTCACGTCGCGACGCTGCGCAAGGCGCTGGGCGCGGACCGCGACCTGATCAAGACGGTGCCGGGCCGCGGTTACCTGCTGGTCGCGCCGCCCGCCGTCGCGCACGAGCCCGCGCCGCGCGCGGCCGCGTTGCCGGCCGACCCCGTCGCGGCGGGCCGCCCGGTTTCGCTAGTCGGGCGTCAGGCGGAGATCGGGCAGATCGTCGACATGATCGAGCGCGCACCGGTCGTCACGCTCGTCGGGGCGGGCGGCATCGGCAAGACGAGCCTGGCCGGCCGCGTCGCCCACGAGCTGCGCGAGCGCTCCGGCGAACGCGTGCTGTTCGTCGCGCTCGCGAGCGCCGCGACGCGCGACGACGTGCTGCTCGCGATCGCCGCGGAACTCGGCCTCGAGACCGTCGGCGTGCCGGGCATCGCCCCGATCGCCGGCGCGTTCGCCGCGTCGCCGGCCCTGCTCGTGCTCGACAACGCGGAACACGTCGTCGATCTGGTGGCCGATCTCGTCGATACGCTGACGTCGCGCGCGCCGTCGCTGCGCGTGCTCGCGACGAGCCGCGAACCCCTGCATATCTCGGCCGAAGCCGTGTTTCGCGTGAGCCCGCTGGCGGTGCCGGACAGCGACGCGCCGCTCGACGAGATCGTGCGTCATTCGGCCGTCGAGCTGTTCCTCGCGCGGATCCGCGCCGCCACGCCCGACTGCGCGGTCGATGCGGCCGGCATCCGGCTGATCGGCGACATCTGCCGGCGCCTGGACGGGCTGCCGCTCGCGATCGAGCTGGCTGCCGCACGCGTCGCGACGCTCGGGCTCGAGGCCGTCGCCGCGCGTCTGGACGACCGGCTGAACCTGCTGACCGGCGGGCTGCGCTCGGCGCTGCCGCGCCACCAGACGTTGCGGGCGACGTTCGACTGGAGCTACGTGCTGCTGGATGCGGCCGCGCGCGCGCTGTTTCGCCGCATGGCGTGCTTCATCGGGCCGTTCACGTTCGATGCCGCGCGCGAGGTCGCGATGGATCCCGGGATGTCGGCCGCCGAGACGATCGCGGTGCTCGGCGAACTGGTCGCGAAGTCGCTGGTGACCGTCGAGTTCCACGGCGCGCACGCGCGTTACCGGTTGACGGAATCGACGCGCGCGTACGCGCTCGAAAAACTGCGCAACGAAGGCGAATTCGACCTCGTCGCCGAGCGTCATGCGTGCTACGAACGCGAGCACGGGGAGGCGCGGATGCAGGCGCTGACGCCGGCCGCCGATCTCGCGAGCCCGCGTGTCGCCGCGGACGCACCGGCGCCGGCGCCGCACGAGCCCGTCGCGGTCGAGCCGCGCGGGCACGAAGCGGACGCACTGGCGCTCGCGTTGCTGGAACCGGCGCGGATGCGCGAATGCGCGCAACCGGCGCGGCGGGCGCTCGACGCGATCGAGGCCGGCGGAACCGGCGATGCCGGCAGCATCGACGCGGCACGCGAGCTGCGCTTGCGCGCGGCCTACGCGACGGCGCTGCTGCATACCGACGGCGATACGCACGCGGCGGCCGCGATGTGGGACCGGACGCTCGTGCTCGCGGGCCGGATCGGCGACGAGGCGTTCGACGCGTGCGCGCTGGTCGGGCTGTGGAACACGATGCTGACGCGCTCCGACATCCACGAATCGCTGCGCTACGCGACGCGTTTCGAGCGCGCGGCCGAACGGCGCGGCGACCGGCCGCAGCGGCTGCTGGCGAACGCGATGGTCGCGACGTCGCTGCATTACTTCGGCGAACACGCGCAGGCCCGCGAGCGGCTGGAGGCCGCGACCGCCGGGCTGGACGTGGCCGGTGAGCCGTCCTGCGCGGAAGCCGCGCTCGGGGTCGACGTCGCGACGCTCGGCCGCACGATGCTGATGCGGCTCGTCTGGATGCAGGGCGATCCGGAATACGCGATGCGGCTGGCCGCGCAGGCGGTCGAATCCGCGCGCCGCACCGGGTCGGGGCTGGCGCTGTGCGTCGTGCTCGGCGCCGCGGCCGTGCCGATCGCGCTGCGCTACGGCGATCACGACGTGATTTCCGACTATCTCGGCACGCTGCGCTCGACCGCGGAGGCGAACGGGTTCGACATCTGGCTCAGCCATGCGGAAGGCCTCGCCGGGCAGTTCGACATGCAGGCCGGGCATCCCGGCGCCGGTCTCGCGCGGCTGGAACCCGCGCTGCGGCGCATCGAGGCGAGCGGGTTCCGGCGCCTGCTCGCGCCGCTGGTCGTCGCGTACGCGGAAGGGCTGACGCGCACCGGCCGCGCGGCCGAGGCATGCGCGAAACTCGATGCGACGCTCGCGCGCTGCCGCGCGCACGGCGAGCACCTGTTCGTGCCGGAACTGCTGCGCGTCCGGGGGCTCGCGATGCTCGAGCAGGCCCGCACCGCGGAGCCGGATGCCGCGCTCGCGTACGAAGTCGAAGGGCACCGGCATCTGCTGACCGGGATCCATACCGCGAACGGGCAGGGCGCCGCGATGTGGGCGCTGCGCGGCACGCTCGATCTCGCCGATCACCTGATCGAGCGCGGGCGGACGGGCCAGGCATCGTCGCTGGTGGCGAACCTGTCGGGGCATTTCGATCCGCAATCGCGCGCGTTCGACGTGCGCCGGCTCGCGCGCCTGCAGAACTTCGTGCGCCCGGAGCCGGCACTGCCGGCGGGCCGGTCGCGCATGCGGCACGAGGCGGCGGATGCGATGCAGCAGGTGGCGTAACGGCATGCCCGGTTCGCGCAGGACGACACCGCGCCATCGCGCCGCGGCCCGTCGGTCCGATCGTTCAATGTTCAAGGGGGAGTGGATGGTCCGTGTATCGTCGAACCGGAGGCATGCGGCATGCGGCCGCGTGCCGGCTCACGGCGCAAGCGGAGGGCCTGACGGTGCTTAGGGCGACGGCATCCGCCGCGGCGGCGGACCTCATCGTATGCAATGGCAAGATCGCGACGCAGGACGACCGGCAGTCGTTCGTGACCGCGCTCGCCGTGAAGGACGGCCGGATCCTCGCGGCCGGCAGCGGGCACGACGTGATGTGCCATGCGCATGCCGGCACGCAGTGCATCGACCTGAACGGCCGCACCGTGATCCCGGGGCTGAACGATTCGCACCTGCACATGATCCGCGGCGGCCTGAACTTCAACCTGGAACTGCGCTGGGACGGCGTGCCGACGCTGGCCGACGCGCTCGCGATGCTGCGTCGCCAGGTGCTGCGCACGCCCGCGCCGCACTGGGTGCGCGTGGTCGGCGGCTGGACCGAATTCCAGTTCGCCGAAAAGCGCGGGCCGACGGCGGCCGAACTGAACGCGATCGCGCCCGACACGCCGGTCTTCATCATGCACCTGGGCGACAGCGCGCTGCTGAACGCGGCCGCGCTGCGCGCGATCGGCTACGGCCGCGACACGTCGAACCCGCCCGGCGGCGAGATCCAGCGCGATCGCCTCGGCCGGCCGACCGGCCTGCTGATCGCGCGCCCGGACATGGCCGTGCTGCACGAGGCGCTCGAACGGGCCCCGAAGCTCGGCCACGACGACCAGATGAATTCGATGCGGCATTTCATGCGCGAGCTGAACCGGCTCGGCGTGACGAGCGCGATCGACGCGGGCGGCGATTTCCAGTCCTTCCCGGACGACTACGGCGCGATCCTGGCCCTCGCGCGGCGCGGCGAAATGACCGTGCGCGTCGCGTACAGCCTGTTCGTGCAGCATGCGGGGCGGGAGCTCGACGACTACGCGCGCTGGGTGACGCTCGCGAAACCCGGCGACGGCGACGCGTTCCTGCGGATGAACGGCGCCGGCGAGCTGCTGGTGTATTCGGCCGCCGATTTCGGCAATTTTCTCGAACCGCGCCCCGATCTGCCGGCGGCGCTGGAGGCCGAACTGGCCGCGGTGGTGCGGCTGCTGGTGCGGCACCGCTGGCCGTTCCGGCTGCATGCGACCTACGACGAATCGATCGGCCGCTTCCTGAACGTGCTCGAAGCCGTGAACCGCGAGACGCCGTTCGACGGCCTGCGCTGGTTCTTCGATCACTGCGAGACGATCACGGATGCGAACATCGCGCGCATCGCCGCGCTCGGCGGCGGCGTGACGGTCCAGCACCGGATGGCGTTCCAGGGCGAGTACTTCATCGCGCGTTACGGCGCGCAAGCCGCGATGCGCACGCCGCCGATCCGCGCGATGCTGGCGGCCGGGCTGCCGGTCGGCGCGGGCACCGACGCAACGCGCATCGCGAGCTACAACCCGTTCGTGTCGCTGTACTGGATGGTGTCGGGGCGCACGGTCGGCGGCACGGCGCTGTATCCGGAACGCAACCGGCTCGGCCGGATGGAAGCGCTGCGCTGCTATACGGTCGGCAGCGCGTGGTTTTCCGGCGAGGACGACTGCAAGGGCGCGCTGGTGCCCGGCCACTACGCCGATTTCGCGGTGCTGACGGACGACTACTTCACGATCGACGAAGCGCGGATCACGTCGCTGTCGTCGGTGCTGACGGTCGTCGGCGGCAGGATCGTGCATGCGGACGACGAGTTCGCGTCGCTCGCACCGCCGCCGCCGGCGGTCAGCCCCGCGTGGTCGCCGGTCGCCGAATTCGGCGGTGCCGGCCGGCGTCGTTCGGCCGAGTCGGCTTCGCGGCGCGACGCGGCCTGCGCAGCCGGTGCAGCCGGCGCGGGCCCGCAAGCGGCCGGTGCCGCGCGGGGGTTCGGGCGCGCGTTCGTGCAGCGCCTGCATGCGGCCAGGATGGAAACCGCCGAGCAGTGCGAAGCATCGGGTTACCCCGGTTTCGCGTACTAGGCCGACGCCGTACCGGCCGTCAGTGTGCCCGCGCCGGCTGCGTCGGCGCGTGCCGCGCGAGGCATGGACAATTTTCCGCCCCCGGCGAGGGGCAGAAGGAGACGAGATGAGTTCTGCGCACACGTGCGCGTCGGCCGACGACGAAGTCGCCGGTGTCCGCATTCCGCGGACGCCGATGGCGATCGAAGCGGCCGAAGCAGCCCGCGCGTCGCTGCCGCGGGCGATCACCGGGCATGCGAGCCGGGTGTTCGTGCTCGCGTCGCTGGCCGCGCAGCGTGCCGGCGAGACCTGCGATGCCGATGCGCTGTATGTGGCCGCGATGTACGCGAACATGGGACTGAGCACCGCGTATGGCCGCTCGGCCGCGCGCTACGAGCTCGACAGCGCCGATGCCGCCGATACGTTCCTGCTGCGCCACCAGACGTCGCAGCGCCTGCGCGACGACGTGTGGCACGCGATCGCGCTGCATACGACGCCCGGCGTCGCCGCGCGCGTGTCGCCGCTCGCGCGCGTGCTGGCGGCCGCCGTCTCGACCGACCTGATGGCCACCGATTTCGACGCGTATTCGGCCGACGAGCGGCGCGCGCTGCTCGCCGCCTACCCGCGCGGCGAAGGCTTCGGCGACGCGTTCCTCGATGCGGTCGCGCGCGGTGTCGCGCACCGGCCGGCGTCGACGTTCGGCACGTGGAGCGCCGACGTGCTCGAACGCGCCGATCCGGATTTCCACCGGCTGAATTTCTGCGGGCGCGTGCTCGGCGCACGCTGGCAGGACGCCTGACGGGGTCCCGCGGGTTCCGGCTGGTTCCGGCGGCGTGAGCCGGGTGCCCAGGTGCACACAGGTGCTCGCGCGCCTGCGCACCTGGGCGCTTACGCACTCACGCCCGCCGCATCGTGACGCGCATAGTCGACGTAGCCCGCGCGGTCGCCGCCGTACCAGCCGACCGCCTTCGGCGCGGCGAGCGGTGCGTTCGCCGCGAGGCGTTCGACCAGATCGGGGTTCGCGATGTACGCCCGCGCGAACGCGACGAGATCGGCGTCGCCCGCGTCGATCAGCGCATTCGCGGCATCCGGCGCGATGCCGCCGTTGACGATCAGCGTGCCGCCGAAATGCTTGCGCGTGTTCGCGACGATGCGCGGCAGGTCGGGCTCGCCGCTCCAGCCGTTGGTGTCCGCCGCGTGCACATAGGCGACACCGGCTTCGTCGAGCATGCGGCCGACGTACGCGTACGTCGCATCCGGATCCGCGTCACGCACGTTGTTGTATTTCGCGTACGGCGAGATGCGCACGCCCACGCGGCTGAGCGGCACCACGGCGCCGACCGCGTCGACGATCTCCTCGAGGAAGCGCGCGCGGTTCGCGACCGAGCCGCCGTATCGGTCGTCGCGGCGGTTCAGCGTCGACGACAGGAACTGGTGCGGCAGGTAGCCGTTGGCCGCGTGGATCTCGACGCCGTCGAAGCCGGCCGCCATCGCGCGAACGGCCGCGTCGCGGAATTCGTCGACCGTGTCGGCCACCTCGTCCGTCGTCATCGCGCGCGACGGCGTCGCGTGAATCTTCGTGTAATAGCCGTTCTGCAACTGCGCCCACACCTGCAACTGCTCGAGATCGTCGTTCACGCCGGACGGCGACAGCGGCGCGGCGCCGCCGAGCAGCGTCAGCGAGCTCACGCGGCCGCCGTGCCACAGCTGCGCGAAGATCCGGCCGCCGTTCGCATGCACGGCGTCCGTGACCTGCTTCCAGCCGGCCGCCTGCTCGTCGGTGACGAGCCCCGGCGTCAGTTCGAACGAAGCGGACGCCGGGCTGACGTTGGTCGCCTCGGTCACGATCAGGCCGGCGGACGCGCGCTGCGCGTAGTACTCGGCCATCAGTTCGGTCGGCTGGCCGCGCGACGGCGCGCGCGAACGCGTCATCGGCCCCATCACGACACGGTTGGGAAGCGGCAGGCCGCGCAGGTCGTAGTGGCTGAGCAGGGAAGACATGATGGATTCCTTTTTGCGTGAGGCAGGGCGGCGCCGCGTGTCGCGTGGTGGCGACCGGTCAGGCGGCGGGCCCTGCGGAAAGTTCGAAACAGACGGAAGTGACGTGCCGGCAGCGTTCCGGTGCGCGAACGGCCCCGGGGGCGTCGCGCGTGAACCGGTGCCGGCGCCGGTTCAGGACTGGGCGTGGCGTTGTGCGTGCGGACGCCCGATCACGAGGTAGTGGGCGAGCGCGATGACCGGGAACGCGCCGGCGACTGCTGCGACGAGCGGCCAGCCGCCGTGTTCGTACAGCGGGCTCGCGAGCGCGGAGCCGATCGCGCCGCCGACGAAGATGCTCGTCATGTACAGCGCGTTCAGCCGGTTGCGGCTTGCCGCGTGCAGCGCATAGATCTCGCGCTGGCCGAGCACCATGTTCATCTGCACCGCGAAGTCGAGCACGATGCCGGTGACGACGAGGCCATACAGGCCGGCGCCGTGGATCAGCGCGACCGCGTACGACAGCGCGCCGGCGACCAGCGCGATCAGCGTCGCCCGCACGCCGTGGCCGGCATCGGCGAGGCGGCCGGCAACCGGGGCCGACGTCGCGCCGATGGCCCCGACCAGCGCGAACAGGCCGATGGCCGATTGCGACAGCCCGTAGTGGCGCGTGAGCTCGACCGGCACGGCGGTCCAGAACAGGCTGAACGACGCGAACATCAGGCCCTGGTAGAACGCGCGATGGCGCAGCACCGGCATCGTGCGGACCAGGTGCAGCAGCGAGCCGATCAGCTCGAAATAGGTCGCGCGGTGATCGGGCTGGCGCGACGGGATCGTCAGCGCGAGCACGGCGGTCACGAGCGTCATCAGCACCGCGGCGGCCGCGAACACGAAGCGCCAGCCGAACGCGTCGGCCACCACGCTCGACAGCGGGCGCGCGAGCAGGATGCCGAGCAGCAGGCCGCCCATGATCGTGCCGACCACGCGGCCGCGCGAATGATCGGGCGCGAGGTGCGCGGCGAGCGGCACCAGGATCTGCACCGCGACCGAGCTGAAGCCGATCAGCAGCGAAACCGCGAGGAACAGTCCGGGCGTCTGCACGACGGCCGCCGCCGCGAGGCTCGCGATCGACACGACGGCCGTGACGATCATCAGCTTGCGGTTCTCGAGCAGGTCGCCGAGCGGCACGATGAAGAACAGGCCGAACGCATAGCCGATCTGCGTCAGCGACACGATCAGGCTCGCGGTTGCGCCGGACATGTGCAGGCTGGGCGCGATGAGTTCGGTGATCGGCTGCGCGTAGTACAGGTTCGCGACGATCGCGCCGCAACTGAACGCGAACAGCAGGATGAGGCCCTGCGTGAGCTTGGCTGCGTGCCCGTGGGCCGCGAGCGGGGTGGATTCTGCTGACATGGTCGACTCCTTCGAAAGAGATGTCGGGTGCCCGGCTGTCGGGCGGGCGTGATGGGATACGGGTGTTCGGTGTTCGCCGCGGCGAAACGCAAGCCGCCGCATTGCCGACAAGGTTATTGATCGATCGATAACAAGAGAATACGGCCGGCGCGCAATCGAGCTTTGCGTGCCGCGCAAAGGGGTCGGAGCGCGTGCGGGTTCATGTGACGGGAACGAGGCCGAGACCGGTCGCGAGCTGCATGCAGGCGAGGGCGAGGGGGCCGCTGCGACGCGGCGCGTGGCCGCCCACGACGCGGCGCGACGTCGCGCGCGTCGGCCGGCAACGCCTGCGCGAGCGTGGCCGGGGCGGCGAGCGCCTTCGACTTGCCGGATGCCGGATGCGGGCGCGGCGTGCGGGCCGCGTCGCCGACGCGCGCGATGCGCCCGTGCGCGAACGCGGGGCCGAGGACATCGAAGACGGCGTGGATGTCCTGGACGGACGGGCCGGCGGTCGCGATCGTCATGTTGGGCCTCTCGAAACGGGCCTCCGGCGCGGATATCGCGGATCGCAAGGCCCCTGAGAGCAGTCTGGATCGGGCGGACTGAATAGTCCTAAACCGCGTCTTAATTCACTTGATCGATGCGGTGTGCGCGCGGGCGCGGCCGCGCGGTTTCAGCGACGGGCATCGACGGCGGGCGTCAGCGGCGCTGCCCCTGCAGTGTCGGAATCTGCGCGAACAGCCCGGCGAGCCAGTCGACGAACACCTTGAGCTTGACGGGCGTATGCCGGTTGGGCGGATACAGGATCGAGATCGGCCGCGGCGGCGTGTTGAAATCGGTCAGCACCTCGCGCAGGCGCCCCGATTGCAGGTACGGCTCGACCAGGTACAGCGAGGTCTTGATCAGGCCGATGCCGGCGACGCCGCATGCGATGTAGGTGTCGGCATCGTTGACCGCGACGGTGCCGCACATCTGCACGATGCGCGTTTCGCCGTCGACGACGTAGTCCCACGGCCGCGGCCGGCCCGTATCGGCCGACATGTGGCTGACCGCGATGTGCTGCGCGAGATCGTCGACCGTCTCGGGCGCGCCGCAGCGCTCGAGATACGCGGGCGCCGCGCACGTGCAGGTGGTCAGGCTGCCGATCCGTTTCGCGACCAGCCCCGAGTCGTCGAGCGCGCCGATGCGCACGACGCAATCGACGCCTTCACCGACGAGGTCGATCTGCCGGTCGGTCACGCCGAGTTCGACCGAGATGCCTGGATGCGCGGCGAGAAACTCGGGCAGCGCGGGCACCATGATCTGCTTGGCCATCGCCGGCGGCAGGTTCACCTTCAGGCGGCCGCGCGGCACGTTGCGCGCCTGCGAGACGGCCGCCTCCATGTCGTCGATCTCGCGCAGTACGCCGACGCAGCGCTCGTAGTAAGCCTGCCCGTCCTCGGTCAGCGAGATCCGGCGGGTGGTGCGGTTCAGCAGCCGGCAGCCGAGATGCTGTTCGAGCGTGCTCAGCAGCGCGGAGACGCGCGGCGTCGTCAGCCCGGTCGTGTCGGACGCGCGCGTGAAGCTGCCCGTCTCGACGATGCGCGTGAACACGCGCATCGAAAGCAAGGTATCCATCGTTCGGAAATCTCCAGCCTGTTCGTTGCCTGCGCCGGTGCATGCCGGCGCGGCTTGTATGTCGGGGTGCCGCCGCTACGCGTCGATGCGCTTCCTGAGCCCGTCGCCCGCGAACGGCATTTCGCGCATCCGCTGGCCGGTCGCATCGAAAATCGCGTTGGCCAGCGCGCCCGCGGTCGGCCCCATCGACGCCTCGGCCGCGCCGAGGAACGGCGCGCCCGGGCGGTTGATCAGGTGCACCTTGATGCTTTGCGGTGCCGCGCGGAAACGCAGGATCGGGTAGCTGCTCCAGTCGAAGCTGCGGATGCGCTGCGTATCGTATTTCAGCGCCTCGTACAGTGTCCAGCTTGCGGCCTGCACGATGCCGCCTTCGATCTGGTTGCGGATGCCGTCCGGCGACACGACCTGGCCCGCGTCGACGGCCACTTCCGCGCGGTCGAGCGTCACCTGGCCCGTTTCCGGCACGACCGTGATCTCGACCGCCATCGCGACGTAGGCCATCAGGTTCTTGTATTTGCCGAACGAGAAACCGACGCCGCGGTTGCGTTCGCGCGGCGGCCGGGGCCAGCCGAATTTCGTCGCGGCGAGCTTGATCACCTGGCTCGCGCGGTGATCCTGCATGTGCCGCAGCCGGAATTCGACCGGGTCGATGCCTGCGGCGTGCGCGAGCTCGTCCATGAAGCTCTCGATCGCCCACACGTTGGTGTGCGCGCCAAGCGAGCGCATTGCGGAGGTCTGCAGCGGCATCGTCGGCGAGAAGTTGTTGACGATGTGCATGGTCGGCAGTGCGTACAGCGGGATCGCGTTGCGATCGCCGCCGCCCTCGGGCTGCAGCATCGGCGTCGACGGCGCGGGCACGAACGGCGGCTCGAGCATCCGCGCGGGCAGCAGCCGGCCGGCATTGACGATCCGTTCATTGTGCGAGCTGCTCCACAGCGCGTAGTTCCAGTCGACGATATGGCCGCTCGCGTCGAGCGACGCGCTGAGCTCGGTGACCATCGCGGGCGTGAAGTGGTCCCACGTATGTTCCTGCTCGCGCATCCATTGCACGCGGATCGGCTTGCCGGGCAGCGCCGCCGCGATCAGTGCCGCGTGCGCGGCCACGTCGTCCGCGCCGTTGTGCCCGTAGCAGCCGGAACCCTCGGTGTGGATGCAGCGCACGCTCGCCTTCGGCATCGACAGCATCTCGGCGAGCGCGTCGCGCAGCGGATACACGCCCTGCGAGTGGGTCCACACGGTCAGCATGCCGTTCTCGAGATGCGCGACCGAGCATGACGGCCCGATCGAGCCGTGCAGCAGGTAGTTCTTCAGGAACGTCGCGGACAGTGTTTTCGTGGCCGGCGCTGTGTCGCCCTTCGTGTTCGCGATCTCGATGCGCTGCGTCGCGATCCGCTTCAGGTCCTGATGCACGGTGCCGCGCTCGGGCAGCGTGCGGCCGGGCGACCAGCGGCTGCCGGCGGCCAGCGCGCGCTGCGCGACGACCGCCTGCCATTCGCCCTGCGCGACGACGGCGAGCATGCTGCCGTTGCGCACGATCCGCACCACGCCCGGCATCTTCAGGATCGCGGCTTCGTCGAACGACAGCAGCTTCGCGTCGTACACGGGCGGCATCACGACACGCGCGTGCAGCATGCCGGGCAGCTCCATGTCCTGCACGTAGCTGACGCCGCCCGTGACCTTGTTCGGAATGTCCACGCGCGGCAGCGACGTGCCGATCACCGAGAACGTGGCCGGCGGCTTCAGCGGCGACGTCGGTGTCGCGCTGCGGTGCAGGTCGACGGTGCGCACCGCGTCGCCGTAGCGCATCGTGCGGCCGTCCGGCGCCTTGATCACCGCGTCGGCGACGGTGAGCGTGCGCGGGTCGACGCCGAACTGTTTCGCCGCGCCGTCGACCAGCAGCCCGCGCACCTGCGCGGCCGCGTTCAGCAACGCGGAGCCGCTGTCGGCCATCGTGTGGCTGCCGGCCGTCAGACCCTCGTCCGGCGACGCGCCGGTGTCGGCCGTCAGGAACGTGATCAGCGAGGGCTTCATGTTCAGCTCCTCGGCCGCCACCTGCAGCAGCGCGGTCCGCACGCCGGTGCCGAGCTCGACCTTGCCGGTGAACACGGTGACCTTGCCGTCGGGCGTGATCTTGATCCACGCGTCCAGCAGCGGGTTGGTCTTCAGGCTGCCGGCCAGCGTTTCGGTCGCCTTGGCGACGTGGACGGCGGCGCCTTCGTCCGCGATCACGAGCTGCGCGGCGGCACGCGTGACCGGCGCGAGGCTGAACGCGACGAAGAGCGCGCCGGAAACCATGAAGTGCCGGCGGCCTTCGTCGATGTCGTCGGTTGGGTTCATCAGAGTCCCTTGCTGATCATGACGGGCGCGGCGGCCGGTTCCGGGTCCGGCAGGCCGGCGACCTGGCGGATCGCCGCCAGGATCCGCATGTGCGTGCCGCAGCGGCACAGGTTCGGTTCCATCTGGGTGCGCAGTTCGCGTTCGGTGGGTTTCGGGTTGCGCTCGAGCAGCGCCTGCGCGCGCATGATCATGCCCGCGATGCAATACCCGCACTGCGCGGCCTGGTGATCGATGAACGCCTGCTGAAGCTTGCCCGGATGCGCGGCGCTGCCGAGGCTTTCGACGGTCCGCACGCGGCGCTCGCCGAGCGCGGACACCGGAATCAGGCACGAGAACATCGGCTTGTCGTCGACGATCACGGTGCATGCGCCGCATTGCCCGAGGCCGCAGCCGAATTTCGCGCCGTGCAGGTGCAGGTCGTTGCGCAGCGCGTACAGCAGCGGCGTGGACGGATCGATGTCGAGCGTGTGCCGCACGCCGTTGACGGTGAGGGTGATCATCGCGCGCTGTCCTCCTTTCTGAGCTTCGCGGCCAGGGTGTCGACACCGCTCCACGCGGGACGATCGGAATATGCTTCCCGCAGGTACGCGGCGAGATCCGCGATCTGCGCGTCGTCGTACTGGTCGATGAACGACGGCATGTAGTTCAGCGTGTCTTCGCCGTGCCAGCCGATTCCGTTGAACATCATCTGGATCGCGTTGCGCGGCGTATCGGCGGCGACGGCCGTGCTGAACGCGAGCGTCGGCCGCTCGCCGATCGACTGCATCGGCGCTGCCGGCCCGTGGCACTGCGCGCACGACGCCTGGAACAGCACCGCGCCGCGCTGGCCGGCGGGCGTCGTCGGGCCGTGTCCGGCACCGGCCGTCGCGGGCCGGGCGGCCGCCGGCTTCTGGATCGACAGGATGTATGCGGCGATCGCCTCGACGTCTTCCTGCGGCACGGTCGCGAGATCGCGCGTGACGGGCAGCATCGGGCCGGCCGCCGCGCCGTGCTCGCTCGCGCGGCCGGTGCGCAGGTAGGTGACGAGCTGCGCCTGCGTCCATGGCTTGACCGCGCTGCCGAGCGCATTGAGCGGCGGTGCCTCCCAGCCGTCGACGATGCCGCCGTCGAACGCCTTGCCGGCCTGTTCGCCGCCGATCGCATTGAGCGGCGAATGGCACGACGCGCAGTGCCCGAGGCCGTCGACGAGCAGCTTGCCGCGATTCCATTGCGCGGATTGCGACGGGTCGGGCCGGTACGCGCCTTCGCGCAGGAACAGCACGTTCCAGAACGCGACCAGCGGCCGGAAGTTCAGCGGAAAGATCAGGTCGTTAGGCGGCGTCTTCGTCCGCACCGGCTCGCGGGTCATCAGGTACGCGTAGGCGGCCGTGATGTCGTCGTCGGACATCCGCGTGAAGTGGATGTACGGAAATGCCGGGTAGAGCGGATGGCCGTCGCGGGCGATCCCGCTGCGCAGCGCGCGTGCGAACGCGTCGCGCGACCAGCGGCCGATGCCGGTGTCGGCATCCGGCGTGATGTTGGTCGCGTAGATCGTGCCGAACGGCGTCGCGAGCGGCAGCCCGCCGGCGAACGGCTTGCCGTCATTCGCGGTGTGGCACACGACGCAATCGCCGAGCGCGACCACACGCGCGCCGGCGCGAACGAGTTGCGGATCGAACGACGCGCGGGCGGGCGGATCGATCGGCGCGATCGACGGCTTGAACATGATGCCGATCGCGACCGCCAGGCCGACGGCCGCGATGCCGGCCGCGCCGAACCAGAGTCGTTTGTGCTTCATGCGCGCTCCACGCGAACCGGTTCGCCCGCGATCGTTCGAGCGGCGGGGCAATGGCGCGGATGCCGGCCGCGCGCGACGGCGCGGGTTCGGCTGCCGCGGCACGCGGGGCTGGATGGAAGGTCGGGCTCGCGCGTGCCGGCGGCGGTCGTTCCGGTCGGTGCGGCCGGATGACGGCGGCGCATCGCCGGGCGATCCGGCCATGGCGAGGCGGCCAGGTGGCAGCGGTTCGCGGCGGAGATCATGTCGTTGCTCCAGGTGTGGGGAGGCCGCGCGGGCAATGACGCAATCGCGTCATCGTGTGCGAGGCGGATGATGGAGGGCAGTCTACGCGGGCGTCGGCGGCATTTCCTGAAACTGCGCTGAAACGTTCTGAACCCCGCTGCGGCCCGGCCCGGCGCGGGCGCCGCTGCGTCAGCACGGCGTGCCGAGACCGAACGCCGCGGCCAGCTGCGGGCCCTTCTCGAGCAGCGACGTCACTTCGTCGCGCCGTCGCGCCGACCATTGCGCGAGGCGCGCGACGACGTCGGTCGCGTCCGCCGGCAACGCTTCGGCGAGCGACACCGCATCGCTCGCGGCCTTCGACGTGCCCGATGCGGTATGCGGGCGCACGGTGCACGCCGCATCGCCGATCAGCGCGACTCGACCATCGACGAATGCGGGGCTCAACGCATCGAAAATCGCCTGGTTGAACGGCATGCGCGTCGCGTGCACCAGTTGCGCGAGCAGGGCCGGCAGGCGTTCGCCGGCGAGTTGCCGCAGCGTCGCGACGACGTCGTCGGCGAGCTGCCCCGGATGCACGGACGCGTGATGGACGTGGCCGGCCCGATCGGTCAGGTGGTGGCGCAGCGCGTCGCGATCGGCTTCGTTGCGATACCAGAGCCAGTTGAAGCGGCGCGTGCCGGGCACGAGCGAGCCGTCGAGCGCGGGAATCAGGAACGCCATGAACAGCTCGCCCGGCGCCTTGTGCAGCGTCATGTTCTCGACCAGCGGCGCGATCGCCGCGGCATCGAAATCCGCTTCGTCGACGATCCCGCGCCACGCGAGGTAACCGGCGAACGACGGCGCATAACCGGGAAAGAGCTGCGCGCGCAGGGTCGAGCCGGCCCCGTCGGCGGCGATCAGCACGTCGGCGCGCAGGCGCTCGTCGCCGAGGTGGACGTCGACGCCGTCCGCGTCCTGGTCGAAGCCGGTGACCGTGCGGCCGTACCGGATGCGCCCGTGCGGCAGCGTTTCACACAGCGAACGGTAGACGGCGTCCCACGACGAAAACGGCAGCATCTCGGGCTCGTCGCGCGTGACGATGCCGTCGCGATCGATCCAGCGCCGCCGGTGCGTGGGCACGCTGATCGCGTGGCGGCAATGCCGGCCATGCTGTTCGATAAACGCCATCATCCGGCGCAATACGGCCACGCCGCCGCCCTGGCCGCGCAGCGGCGACGGCGAGCGTTCGCAGACCGTCACGTCGTGTCCGACGCAGTCGAGCGTCAGCGCGGCCGCGAGACCGGCGATCGATCCGCCTGCAATGACTATCTTCATCGTGGGTGACTCCGGTGTGCGGCCGGTGGCGTGCGCCGCCGGCCAGGCGTCGTGATGCACGGCGCCGCGCGCCTGCGGCCACGGCTGCTGCGGATCTTGCCATGTCCGGCCGCGGGCTGCGCCGACGGTGCAAGCGCGGCGGGCAGGCCGCCGTGCGCCGGCCCGACTGCTAGATCCGCAGCAGCTTGCCCGCATTGCCGCCGAGGATCATCGCGCGCTGCTGCGCGCTCAGGTCGACACGGTCGAGAAAGCGCACCGGCTGCTCGTAGCCCATGTCGAAACAGTAGTCGCTGCCGAGCACAAGCCGGTCGACGCCGACGTTCTCGATCAGGAAGTTCAGCACGGGGCCCGAATGCGACACCGTGTCGTAGCTGAAGCGCCGCAGGTAGCTGCTGGGCTTCTGCGCGAGCCGGCGCGTTTCGGGCCGCACGGTCCAGCCCGCGTCGAGGCGCCCGACGAGGATCGGCAGCGCGCCGCCCGCGTGCGGCAACGTGATCTCCAGCGTCGGGTAGCGGTCGAGCACGCCGCCGAGGATCAGGTGCGAGCCCGCGATCGCGGTATCGAACGGGTTGCCGAGCAGGTTGCTGAGGTAGAAATCGCCGAGCCGCGCGCCGCCGACCGTCTGTTGCGGATGCAGGAACACCGGCAGGCCCAGCTGCTCGATGCGGGCGAACACGGGCGCGAACAGCGGATCGTCGAGATCGCGGTTGTCGATGTTGGTGCCCATGTACACGCCACGCACGCCCGGCAATTGCGCGGCGCGTTCGAGTTCGTCGATCGCGTCGGCCGCGTTCAGCATCGGCAGCGTCGCGAGCACGACGAAACGCGTCGGGTGCCGCTGGTAGACGCGCGACGCCGACGCATTCCAGTCGCGCGCGAGCTTCGCGTTGAACGGCCGGTCGCCCCAGTACGCCATCGGCACGCTGAGCGACAGCGCCTGCACGTCGACGCCGGACGCATCCATGTCCTTGAGCCGCGCATCGACGTCGATGAACTTCATCGGCAGCGGGCCGAGGCCGCCGGCGGGCGTGCGGAACGTGAACGACGTGTCGTCGCACACGAACGAGCCGCCGAAGCGCTTGCCTTCGCCGCCGACCAGGTCGCAGAAGCTCTCGGGGTAGTAATGCGCGTGGATGTCGATCGAGCGCGGCCGGCGCGGCGACGGCGCGGCCGGGGTGCCGGCGCTGCCGGCGGCCGACGCGGACTGTCCGGCGACGGCGGTGCCCGCGAACGCGGCAAGCGCGCCGAGCAGGCGGCGGCGTCCCGGCGACGGGCAGCAGGTGCAATTCAGCATGGTGTCTCTCATGGTGTATCGAGGGTGCGTGACGTGCGGTTCAGCCGCGTTGCGTGATGGTCGTCGAGATGCCCGCCGTGAGGCCCATCTCGCACGCGACGAGCTGCGTGTCGAACTGCGCGCGCTCGCGTTGCGCGCGTGCCGAACGATCGGTGACGGAGAACAGGACGACGCCGGCGAAGGCCGCCGCCATCGAGAACAGCGCCGGGTATTCGTACGGATAGACCGCGTGCGCATGGCCCAGTACCTGGACCCACACGGTCGGGCTCAGCACGGTGAGCGTGACGGCCGTGGCGAGCCCGAGCAGGCCGCCCAGCACCGCGCCGCGCGTCGTCAGCCCGCGCCAGTAGATCGAGAGCAGCAGCACCGGGAAATTCGAGCTGGCCGCGATCGAAAACGTGAGGCTGACGATGAACGCGATGTTCTGCTTCTCGAATGCGATGCCGAGCAGGATCGCGAGCACGCCGAGCACGACGGTCGTGGCGCGCGCGACGCGCATTTCGTCCCGGTCGGACGCCTGACCGCGCCGCAGCACGTTCGCGTAGAGGTCGTGCGAGATCGCCGACGAACCCGCGAGCGTGAGCCCGGCGACCACGGCCAGGATGGTCGAGAACGCGACCGCACAGATGAAGCCGAGGAACACGTTGCCGCCCACCGCATGCGCGAGGTGGATCGCCACCATGTTCGCGCCGCCGGCGATCGCGCCGGACGCGTCGTGGTACTGCGGGTCCGATGCGACGAGCGCGATGGTGCCGAAGCCGATGACGATGATCAGCGCATACCCGATGCCGACGATGCCGGTTGCGTAGAGGATGCTCTTGCGGGCCGCCTTGACGTCGCCGACCGTGAAGAAGCGCATCAGGATGTGCGGCAGGCCCGCGGTGCCGAAGATCAGCGCGAGGCCGAGCGACACGGCCGAGACCGGATCGGACACCAGCCCGCCGGGGCGCATGATCGCCGCGTGTTTCGGGTGGACGAGAATCGCCTGCGCGAACAGCGCGTCGAGGCTGAAGCCGAAACGGCTCAGCACCATGATCGCCATGAACGCCGCGCCGGCGAGCAGCAGCACGGCCTTGATGATCTGGATCCAGGTGGTGGCCAGCATCCCGCCGAAGAACACGTAGACGACCATCAGCACGCCGACGACCAGCACCGCGACCGTGTAGTTCAGGCCGAACAGCAGCTCGACCAGCTTGCCCGCGCCGACCATCTGCGACACGAGATACAGCAGCACGATGACGATCGAGCTCGACGCCGCGAATGCACGGATCGGCCGTTGCCGCAGGCGATACGACACGACGTCGGCGAGCGTGTACTTGCCGAGGTTGCGCAGCGGCTCGGCGATCAGGAACAGGATGATCGGCCAGCTCGCGAGAAACCCGACCGAATAGATCAGCCCGTCGTAGCCGCTCGTGAACACCAGCGCGGAGATGCCGAGCAGCGACGCGGCCGACATGTAGTCGCCGGCGATCGCCCAGCCGTTCTGGAACGCGGTGATCTTGCCGCCCGCCGCGTAGTGGTCGGCCACGCTGTGGTTCTTGCGCGCGGCCCAGCGCGTGATGAACAGCGTCGACGCGACGAACACGACGAACATGCCGATCGCGACCGGATTGTGCCCGTGCGCGAGCGCAGCCGGGCCGGCCGCGAACGCCGGTGCACAGCCGCAGGCGGCGAGCAGTGCGGGGAGCAGGCGTTTCATGATGCGTCTCCGTGGCGAAGGGCCGCGACGACCGTGTCGTGCACCGCATTGGCGCGGAACACGTAAAGCGCGACCAGCGCGAAGGTTGCGACGAACATGCCGAACCCGACCGGGATGCCCCACGGGGTCGGCCGGCCCGGCACGATCGGCGTGCCGAGCAGCGTCGGCGAAAACGCCAGCGTCAGGATGAACGCGAAATAGAGGGCGAGCATGACGAACGTCAGCGACCAGGCGAACAGCCTTCTGCGCCGGACGTGTTCGCGAAAGCGGGCATCGCGCAGCAGCGGATGCGTGGCGTATGACGGTGCGGCCGGTTCGGGCGCGGTGCCGGCGGTGGCCGGAAGCGGGTGGTTCACGGTGTCTCCTTCTCGTCTGGAATGGCCTGGCATGGCTTGGCTTGGCCTGGCCTGGCTTGGCGATGGGCGCCGCGCGTGTCGCGCACGGCGCCCGTGCATGCTCAGAAATGCGGCGGGACGGCGGTTTCCCGCATCACGACTTCCGGCGTGCGATAGCGCTCGGCCATTTCGCGCTCGGTGTCGTTCCTCAGTTGCGCCTGCATGTAGGCGCCGAGGTGGCGCGCGTGCTCCACGATCGCCGCGCCGAACGCCGTGCGCGTCTCGCTGTATTCGCCCAGCGCGTCGAGCGTGTCGGCGCGCGTGGCGAGTGCGGTGACGAGCGCGAGGGCATCGCCGGCGGCCTTCGTGACACCCATCCCGCAATGCGGCCGCGCGACGAACGCGGCGTCGCCGAGCAGCGCGATCCGGCCGAACGCCATGTTCGGCACTTCGAGGTCGTAGATCGGCTGGAACAGCGGCTGCGTCGCGCGTGCGACGACCTCGGCGAACTGCGGCGCCAGCAGCGCGTGGGCGGCGTCTTCCATGTCGTCGAGCACCTCGCGCCGGATCAGCGTCGGCGGAATGCCGCCCGCCCACAGCTTGCCGGTCGCGTCGGTGAGCAGGTTCGGCAGGTCGGTGTCCTCGCGGGTCGCGCGATACCACACGAAGTTGTAGCGGCGCTCGCCCGGCTTCGTGCTGTTGCCCTGGCCGGCGACCGGATAACCGAGGATCTGTTCGTGCGGCGGCAGGCCGAACGCGAAATTCCCGAACAGCGTCGCGTGGGTCGCCTCCGACAGCCCGGGTTCGTCGACCAGCCCGCGCCACGCGACGTAGCCCGCATACTGCAGCCGCGCGTCCGGCAGGAATTTCTCGCGGATCGCCGAGCGGAAGCCGTCGGCCGCGATGACCAGGTCGGCATGCACGACCGAGCCGTCGGCGAGCGTGACCGACGCGTGCCCGGGGCCGTCCGCGACGTCGGTGACGACCGCGCCCGCGCGGTAATGCTGGTCGGGCAGCGCCGCGCGCAGCACGTGGTACATCTTGCTCCATGCGGTGAGCGTCTGCGGCATCCGGCGTTCCGATACGACGGTGCCGTCGCGGCCCAGCGTGATCCGCGACTCGACCTCCACGCCGATCGATGCGTCGATGCGCACGCCCGCGGCGCGCATCACGTCGAACAGTTCGGGGTGCGTGACGATCCCGGCGCCGCGGCCCGACAGCGCGTCGGGCACCCGTTCGAACACGTCCACGTCCCAGCCGTTGCGCAGCAGGAGGTTCGCGGCAAACAGGCCGCCCAGCGAGCCGCCGACGATCGCGGCCTTGCGTTTGGTCGAAGTGCGGTGGTTCATGTCAGTCTCCGTGTGCTTGCGAGTCGCCGGCCGGGACGGCGGCGGGCAGTGTCAGCCCCGCGACTTCGGCGGCGGGGAAGTTGAGTTCGATCGTCACGCCGGACGGATCTTCGATGAACACCTGGTGCAGCCCGAGGCTCGGCACGGTGCGATCGCGCCACGCGACGTGTTCGGCGCGCAGCGTGTCCCACATCGCCTCGACGCCGGTCGCGAGGAAGGCGATGTGGTCGACCGTGCCGGTGCCCGACGCCGGCAGCGCCTTGTTGCCGAGGTAGGCCGCGAGCCCGTCCGGGTTGGCCGGGTCGACGCCGATGATGTGGACCGTGCCGTAATCGCTTTCGTCGCCGCCCTTGTAGAGCCATGCGCCGGGAAAGTCGAACGGCGGCCGGTAGCCGCGCTTGAAACCGAGCACACGTTCGTAGAACCGGCACGATCGCTCGAGATCGAGCGTGCGGATCGAGTAGTGCGCGAGTCTGGATACCGTCATGACGAACCTCTTGTTTATCGATAGATAAGTTATCGTTCGATAAATACTAGTCGAAAAAAGCGGCGAGAAGAAGCTGCGATCGAACCGTGTATACCCTCGGTCGAAAACGGTGCCGGATGCCGGTGCGCGGCGGGTTACGGCGTGATTTCGCCGGCCATCACGTCGTCCGCGTAGCACCAGACCCAGCGCTCGCCGGGCTCGATCGAACGGGCGAGCGGGTGCGTCGTTTCATGAAAATGCCGGCTGGCGTGACGGTTCGGCGACGAGTCGCAACAGCCGACATGCCCGCAGCTCAGGCACAGGCGCAAATGCACCCATTGGCTGCCGGACTTCACGCATTCCTCGCAGTAGTCCTTGTCGGTGTTCAGGATGCGCGCTTCGCCGAGGTGGGTGCAGGTCGTGGCCATCTGCCGCTCCGATGCCGGCGCAGGGGGCGCTCGCAGCGCGGCCGGCGCGAAGCTGCGAGCGGGGGAACACGATGTATTTTGGACGGCGCGCATCGCGTGCGGACCTTAATTCTTATGAAACACGGCGGCCGTGGCGACGATGACGACTACAGTCACACGTGCGGCCGGCGCGGGAACCGGCCGGGATTCGACACGCGGTCAACGGGAGACGCTCATGGCGCAGTCGCAGCATGTCAAGGTCATCGGCCTGCCTCACAGCAAGGAGGCCTACGCGATCCGCGACTTCCTGAAGCGCGGCGTGGTCGAGTACGAATGGTGCGAGCTGACGTCCGACACCGATTGCGTGCGCGAGCTGGGCATCGCGCCGCTGCGCGACGTCCGGCTGCCGGTGGTCGTGTTTCCGGACGGCACGTGCATCTACCAGCCGACGCTGCCGGAGATCGCCGCGAAGCTCGGCTGGGTCTCCCGGCCACGCTTCATCGAGTACGACGTCTCGATTTACGGCGCCGGCCCGGCCGGCCTGTCGGCGGCCGTCTACGCGGCGTCCGAGGGGCTGCGGGCCGTCGTGATCGAACGCGACGCGATCGGCGGGCAGGCGGGCACGAGTTCGCTGATCGAGAACTACATGGGCTTTCCGGACGGCATCCCGGGCGCCGAGCTGGCGGAACGCGCGCGCCAGCAGGCGGTGAAGTTCGGCGTCGAGTTGCTGATGATGCGCGAGGGCGTGCATGCGACGTTCGTCGACGGCAAGATCCGCGTCGACATGGCCGACGGCTCGATCCTGACCGCGCGGGCGAACATCTGCGCGACGGGGATCGAATACCGCAGTCTCGGCCTGCCCGACGAACCGAAGTTTCTCAACGCGGGCCTGTACTACGGCGCGGGATCGAGCGAAGCGCCGATGTGCGAGGGCAAGCACGTGTTCATCGTCGGCGGCGGCAATTCGGCCGGGCAGGCCGTGATGAACTTCGCGCGGCACGCGCGCGAAGTCACGATGATCGTCCGGGGCGCGTCGCTCGCGGCGACGCTGTCGCGCTACCTGATCGACCGGATCGAGCGCATGCCGAACGTGACGGTGCGCTACGGCACGACCGTCGACGCGCTGCAGGGCGACGGCCGGCTCGAGGCGATCGTGCTGCGCACGGAAGACGGCGCGCGCGACGTGCTGCCGGCCACGCACCTGTTCGTCTGCATCGGCGGCGCGCCGAACACCGAATGGGCGCGCGACACCGACATCATCCGCAATCCGGGCGGTTACCTGGTGACGGGCAGCGACCTGTACGACTGCCCGGACTTCGCGCGCGTGTGGCCGCTCGAGCGCCGGCCGTACTACCTGGAAACCAGCGTGCCCGGCTCGTTCGCGGCGGGCGACGTCCGTTCGGGGTCGGTCAAGCGGGTGGCGTCGGCGGTCGGCGAAGGGGCGATGGCCGTGACGTTCGTGCACCGGTTCCTCAGCGAGGACGCACACCGGCCGAGCGGAACCTGAAGCGCGGGGCGGGCCGGGCGGCGCAGCGGTGCGGGCTTCGACGTGGCGGGCCGCGCCGCGACGGTGACGACGGCGACGGCGCTTATGCGGCCACCGTGTTGCCAGCGTCCGTGGCTTGCGTGACCGCACGCACGTCGTGTTGCATGGCCGGCCGCGCGGCGGGCATCTTTCAGAGCCGGTCGTCGCGTTGCGCGACGTTTTGCGGTGCGACGGAGGGCGGCGTCCACCCGCCGCCCAGCGCGCGCACCAGATCGACCGTCGCAATCGCGAGCGCCTGGCGGCTGTGGATCAGCTGGCGTTGCGCGTTCAATGCGTCTCGATCCGCGTCGATGACCTCGAGATAGCTGACGTAGCCATGTGCATAGCGGCTCAGCGACAGCCGCGCGGCCGCTTCGGTCGAGCGCGCCGCGCTGTCGTAGCGCACGATCCGCTCGTTCTGCGCGGCGATGTCGTTGAGCGCGTCCTGCACCTCGCGCAGCGCGCCCAGCGCGGTCGCTCGATAGTTCGCGTCGGCGAGCGCCGTGCCGGCCGTCGCGGCGGCTACCGCGGCGTCGCGCTTGCCGCCGTCGAACAGCGTTTCGGCCACGCTCGCCCCGAGGCCCCACAGCGAGCTGTTGCGCTCGAGAAACGAGCCGAGGTCGCGGCTCGCGAACCCGCCCTGGGCCGTCAGCGTCAGCGTCGGCAGCCATGCGGTGCGGGCAACGCCGGTTTCGAGCGATGCCGCATCGACACGGCGCGCCGCCGCATAGACGTCCGGCCGTTGCGCGAGCAGCACGGACGGCAGGCCGGGTGGCACCGCCGGCACGCGAATCGCGGCGGCGGTCGGCGCGACCGTGAAGCTGGTCGGCGACACGCCGGTCAACACCGCGAGCGCATCGATGAGGTTTTCGCGCAGCCGCCGGCTGTCCGCGAGATCGGCGCGCGCGGTATCGAGATCGGCCGCCGCGCGCAGCGCGTCGAGATCGCTTGCCGCGCCGGCCCGCACGCGCGCGGCGATCACGTCGAGCGCGGTGCGGCGCAGCTCGATCGCGCGGGCGAGCGTCGCCAGATCCTCCTCGACGAAATGCAGCGTCAGGTAGTCGCTCGCGACCTCGGTCGCGACGCGCAGCCGCACGGCCGCGCGATCGGCGTCGGCCTGCAGCACGTTCTGCCTGCCGATCTCCGCGTCGCCGCGCAGGCGGCCCCACAGATCGACTTCATAGCTCGCGTTGAACGGCACCGACCAGTTGTGCATCAGCCGCTTCGGCAACGCATTGTCGACCGTGCCGGACACACGCGAACGGTTGAACGACGGATCGACGCCGACGGTGGGGGAAAGCGCGGCTTCGCGCACGCCGAGCAGCGCCTGCGCCTGGTCGACGCGCGCGGCGGCCGCACGGATGTCGAAGTTGCCGGCGAGCGCCGCGTCGACGAGCGCGACGAGCGGCGCATCGCCGAACGACGCGGGCCATCCGGCGAGCGACGGGGCCGGTTCGCCGGGCGCATCCGCGTGGCGGAACCGGTCGGTGCCGACCGGGACGGGCGCGAGCGGCTGCGGCGCGATCGTGCAGGCGCCCAGCAGGCCGGCGGCGAGCAGCGCGGCGAGGCGGCTCATGGCTGTTCCCGGCCGGCTTGCAGCGTGACGACGACCGACAGGCCGGGCCGGATGCGCGGCTCGGTCGACGCCTGCCCGTCGAGCAGGATCTTGACCGGCACCCGCTGCGTGACCTTCGTGAAGTTGCCGGTCGCGTTGTCGGGCGGCAGCAGCGCGAACTGCCCGCCGGTCGCGGGCGACAGGCTGTCGACGTGCCCGTTGAAGGTCAGGTCCGGCAGCGCGTCGAAACGCAGCCGCACCGCATCGCCGGCGCGCACGTGCTTGAGCTGCGTTTCGCGGAAGTTCGCGACGACCCACGGGTGCGGTTCGACCAGCGTGAGCAGCGCCTGGCCCGGCGCGACGTGCTCGCCGGTCTCGACGGTCTTCTTCCCGACGCGGCCGTCCGACGGCGCGACGACCGTCGTGTACTGCAGTTGCAACTCCGCATCGCGCAAGTCGGCGTCGCCCTGGTGCGACACCGCGTCGGCCGCCTGCCATGCGGCCTGCGCGCTGCGCTGCTGCGCTTGCGCCGCGTCGATGCGGGCACGCGCGGACTTGCGCGCCGCGTTGGCCGCATCGAATTCCTGTTGCGACAACCCGCGCGGTGTTTCGCGGGTCAGCTCGCGCGCCCGTGCGTAGTCGAGTTCGGCCTTCTCGGCGTCGGCGTGCGCGGACACGAGCGTCGCGTCGGCCTGCTCGACCAGCGCCTTCGCGCGCATCGCATCGGCGCGCGCCTGCGCGACGCGCGCACGCTGCAGCGCGACGCGCACGTCGAAATCGCGCGGGTCGAGCCGCACGAGCGGGTCGCCCGCATGCACGAACTGGTTGTCGTCCACCAGCACGCGCTCGACGGTGCCGGCCACGCGCGGCGAGATCACGTGCAGGTGGCCCGTCACGTATGCGTCGTCGGTGCCGCGTTCATGCGCGTCGTATTCGTAGACCAGCAGCGCGACGAGCAACAGCGCGGCGCCGGCGATCAGCACGATCGGCCATCTGCGCGAACGCGCGGGGGAGGCGGGCGGCGGGCTCGACGCGTCGGTCGGGTTCGTCGGGTTCGTGCTCACGATCGGGTAACTCCATCGAACGGACAGGTTTCTTCACATCGCGCTATGCTTGCGCGAGCCTCAAATACGGGAGCCGCACGACGATGAATACCACGTTCGCCCCCGGTGGCGCGACACCGGGGCCGGCCGCGCCGGCCACCGACATACCGACGTTTCGTTCCATCGCCGCGATCGCGGCCGTGCTGCTCGGCGCGATCATCTCGACGCTGACCTCGCGCATCACGTCGCTCGGGCTCGCCGACGTACGCGGCGCGCTCGGCGTCGGCTTCGACGAGGGCGCATGGATCAACACCGCCTTCACCGCGTCGCAGATGTTCGTCGGGCCGCTCGCGATCGCGGCGGCCTTCGTGTTCGGCACGCGCCGCGTGCTGCTGGCGGGCGCCGCGGCATTCCTGGCCGTCGAAAGCATGCTGCCGCTGTGCACGGACTTCGGCACGTTCATCGCACTCCAGAGCGTAGCCGGTTTCGCATCCGGCGTGTTCGTGCCGTTGACCGTCGGGTTCGTCGTCCGCACGCTGCCGCCGCGGCTCATTCCGTTCGGCATCGCCGCGTATGCGATGAACCTCGAGATGTCGCTGAACCTGTCGGCGACGCTCGAAGGGTGGTACAGCGAACACCTGAGCTGGCGCTGGCTGTTCTGGCAGAACGCGCTGCTGACCGTGCCGTTCATCGTGTGCCTGATGCTGTCGCTGTCCAACGAACCAATCAAGCGCTTCGCGTCCGGGATCGACACGCGCGGCATGGTGCTCGGCGCCGGCGGGTTCGCGTGCCTGTGCGTCGCGCTCGACCAGGGCGAACGGCTGTTCTGGTTCCAGTCGCCGCTGATCGTCACGTTGCTGTGTGTCGGCATCGTGATGGTGGCCGCGTTCCTGATCCACGAGCTGGCGTCGCGCAGCGCCGGGCTCGATCTCGGCTACCTCGCGCTGCCCAACGTCGCATGGCTGATCGTGCTGGTCGGCCTCGTGCGCTTCACCGTGCTCAACACGAGCTTCATTCCATCGGCGTTTCTCGCGAGCACCTACGGGCTGCGCCCGCTGCAGATCGGCGACACGCTGCGCTGGATCGCGATCCCGCAGCTGCTGTTCGCGCCATGCGTCGCATGGCTGCTGCAACGCGTCGATCCGCGCCGGCTGATCGTCACCGGCTTCGTGATGGTGGCGTTCGCGTTCGCACTCGGCGCGCGCCTCACGCCCGTATGGGCCGAACCCGATTTCATCCCGTCGCAGCTGCTGCAGGCACTGGGCCAGACGATGGCGCTCACGTCGGTGATCTTCTTTTTCGGCAAGCACGTGACGGCCGAGCACGCGCTGACGTTCGGCGCGGTCGTGCAGACGACGCGCCTGCTGAGCGGGCAGCTCGGCACGACGTCGATCGCGGTGATCCAGCGCATCATGGAGGCTACCCATTCGAATCTCGTCGGTCTGCATGTCACGCTGTCGGATCCGCAAACGCTTGAGCGGCTGCGGGCCGGCGCGGCGTCGCTGGTCGCACACGGCGCGACGTTCGCGGCAGGCGACCAGGCGACTTACGCGCTGCTCGACCGCGCGGTTCGCGTCCAGGCGACCACGCTCGCGCTGGCCGACAACTTCCGGGTGGCGATGGCGTTCGCGATCGCGGGCGCGCTGATCGGCTTGCTGCTCAGGCCGGCGCGTACGCCGTGAGCGCCCGCCGCAGCAGCGGCGATCCCGGCGATGGCGCATGCGGCATGCGGAATCGCGACGGCCTGAAAATTCCTGAAAAATGCTGAAGGGCGCGCCGGTGTGACGGCATGACAGCATGACGTCCGGCGCGCCGTGTCGCGCGGCTTACGCCTTCAGGAATGCGAGCAGTTCGGCATTGATCCGTGCGGCATCGACGACGCACATGCCGTGCGAGCCGCCCGGGATCACCTTGAGTTCCGCGTGCTTCACGATCTTCGCGGACAGCCGGGCCGAATCGTCGATCGGCACGATCTGGTCGTCGTCGCCGTGCAGGATCAGCGTCGGCACGTCGATCTTCTTCAGGTCTTCCGTGTAGTCGACCTCGGAGAATTCCTTCACGCACAGGTACTGGCCGTGCACGCCACCCATCATGCCCTGGGCCCAGAACGCATCGATCGTGCCTTGCGACACCTTTGCCTGCGGCCGGTTGAAGCCGAAGAACGGCACCGCGAGATCCTTGTAGAACTGCGAGCGGTTTTCCGCGACGTTCTTGCGGATCCCGTCGAACACGTCCATCGGCAGGCCGCCGGGATTGGTCGCCGACTTCACCATCTGCGGCGGTACGGCGCCGATCAGCACGGCCTTCGCGACGCGTTTCGTGCCGTGCCGGCCGATGTAGTGCGCGACTTCACCGCCGCCGGTGGAGTGGCCGACGAGCGTGGCTTCGTGCAGGTCGAGCGCGTTCATCAGCGCGGCGAGATCGTCGGCATACGTGTCCATGTCGTTGCCCTGCGACGGCTGGCTCGAGCGGCCGTGACCGCGGCGGTCGTGCGCGATCACACGGAAGCCGTGCTGCACCAGGAACAGCATCTGCGAATCCCACGCGTCGGCGCACAGCGGCCAGCCGTGCGAGAACACGACCGGGCGGCCGCTGCCCCAGTCCTTGAAGTAAATCTGCGTACCGTCTTTCGTGGTGATCGTGTTCATCGTGTGGGTTCCTGGATGGGTGGAAGCGGCGTGTTTGGGGGCAGCCGCGGCGGCTGCCGGCAGCGCGGCGGCTGCAACGGCGGTCGCGCCGGCGAGCAGCATGTCTCGGCGGCGTGCCGAGGGAAGGGCGTCGGTATCTGCGGGACGCATGAAGTCTCCTTGAACGTGCGGTACAACGATGCCGCGTTGGATGGTGGGTTCGGATCTGCCCGCAGGCGGCAATCCCGCGGGCAGCCGGCATGTGTTCGAGAGGTCGCGCGCAGGCCGGCGCGCGAACGCCGTGAACGAAAGCCGACAGGAGCCTATCCCGCGGCCATGCGGGCTGTACTGAAATCGCGCTGAATTTTCGTGAAGCCCGTATGTGGTGCACGCCGCGCGACGCCTGCGCGCGCCGGCCAGAAAAATTAAGTCTCGCATCAAGACTCTTCAGCGGCGGCCCGCTATCGTCAGCGTCAGGTCATCCCGTTGCGGGCCGGTGCCGGCTCGCGCGGCGGATGACGATCGCGTAGCGGGCGGGTGCGAGGCATCCGGCCCGCCTCACCTGCCTGGATCTGCCATGGACGCATTCGATCGCTGGGAGCACGTGATGACGCTGCTCGACCCGTCGCCGGCCGCACGCCATTGCGCGCCGTCGCTTGTGCGCGACCCGGACACCGCGCGCCGCCGTCATTGCAACGATGCATCGGCCGCATCGAGCGGCGGCGTGCGCCGTCGTTGCGCGATCATCGCCGCCGAGCGACAGACCGATTCGTCGGTCCTGGTGTCGTGGAGCGACCCGACGCGCTGCCGCTACGACGAGCAGCGCTGGATCAGCGCGAAGTCGCGCGCACTCGCGCGCTGCGCGCTGACCGGCACGACGATTCGTCCGGGCGACGCGATCTACAAGCCGCAATGGCGCGGGGCCAAGCGTCCCGCGAACTACCGGGAAGTGATCCTCGCGACCGAGATGGACCGGTTCATCGGCCGGCTGTCCCGGTCGTGATGACTGACGCGGCACCCGGTCCGCCGGCCGACGCCGGTGCGCGCCGCTTTTTCACCACTGAGGAATCCGTATGAGCACGTTCACGACCCGCGACGGCGTGTCGATTCACTACAAGGACTGGGGCGCCGGGCGCCCGGTCGTGTTCATTCACGGCTGGCCGCTGAACGCGGATATGTGGGACGTCCAGATGCATCACCTTGCGTCGAACGGCCTGCGCTGCATCGCCTACGACCGGCGCGGCTTCGGCCGCTCCGGCCAGCCGTGGACCGGATACGACTACGACACGCTGGCGGACGATCTCGCGACGCTGATCGATACGCTCGGGCTGCGCGACGTGACGCTCGTCGGCTTCTCGATGGGCGGCGGCGAGGTGGCCCGCTACATCGGCCGGCACGGCACGCGGCACATCGCGAAAGCCGTGCTGGTCGGCTCGGTGACGCCGCTGGTCGCGCGGCGCGACGATCATCCGGACGGTGTCGACGTCGCCGTGTTCGACGGGATTCGCGCGGGTATCGTGGCCGATCGCGCGGCGTTCCTCGAGCAATTCTGGCCGCTGTTCACCGGGTCGAACCGGGCCGCTTCGACGATCTCGCGCGCCGCGCTCGACTGGACGTCGTTCATGGCGCTGCAGGCCGGGTTGAAGGGGACGCTCGACTGCGTCGGCGCGTTTTCCGAAACCGATTTCCGTGCGGATCTCGACAAGTTCGACGTGCCGACGCTCGTGATTCACGGCGACGACGACCAGACGGCACCGCTCGCGCTCACGGGCGCCGTCACGGCGCGGCGCGTGCCGCACGCGACGCTGAGCATCTACGAGGGCGGCCCGCACGCGTTGTACCTGACGCATGCGCAACGCCTGAACGACGAACTGCTGGCGTTCGCGCGCGCATGATCCGGCGGTGGCGGCGGTGACGCGGCCGCACGGGCCCGGCCGGACGGCCGGCTCACTCCGCCCATTTCGACCCGAGCACCAGCCCGCAGAAATTCGTCCGGCGATAGTCCGGGTCGCAACGCTCGAGCACGTCGGCGGACACGTTGCCGAACGCGGCAGCGGGGCGGTGCGCGGTGCCCGCGGCGAGCGCCTCGAGAAACAAATCCTTGAAGCAAGGGCCGCGCGGCCATGCATGCACGATCGCGTCGCGTTCGGACGGGCTCACCTCGTCGAAGTGATGCGCGAAGAGGTCGGTCTCGACGCCGGCGCCGAGCAGCGCCGTCAACGGCGTCATGTACGGGTGGATCCCGAACGTCGCATGCAGCGCGATCGCGCGCCAGACCTCCGCTGCGTCGTCGGCGGCGACGCCGTATCCTCCGAGGAATGCGTGCGCCGCATTCGCGCCGTCGATCTCGAAGCGCCGGCGCGAATGCCGGTAGCGCTCCGTCAAGCCGAAGTGATGGAACAGCGCGGCGACATACAGCAGCTCGGCGTTGAACACGATGCCGCGACGCAGCCCGATGATCGATGCAAACGCGAACACGCGCATCGCGTGCCGGAACAGCAGTTCCGGTTCGCACGCGCGTACGGTGTCGGCGGCGTCCCGTGCGAGCGGGGCGTCGGGAATCCTGATGCCGGCGATACGGTTGCCCATGGTCGTGTTCCTCGCGGCGTGGTGAAAGTCGCTCGACGCTGGCGCCATCGATCCATCGTTGCGCGCCGCGCCGCTGAATGTCCTGAGCGGCGCCTGAATCGTTATGAACGGAAAATCCGACCGACCGCCGCCCGGGAAATCGGTTACACCACGGTTACGCCACATCCAGCATGTCTTTTTTACCCGGTCCGATCCGCCAATCCGGCGCGCGGCTATTTTTAATTGATGAGTCGAAGAAATTAACTCCGGCAAATCGCAGCTTTTATCCTACGAAACAGGTTCATGGGTGAATCACTGTTTCGCATGCAGTGGGCGCGAAATGCCGCGCCGCACAGGGGCAGCGTCGCCCCACGCGGAGGCGCCGGGAAAATCGCGGCTTTCATCGATTCAAAAAATTTGCTCAGTAGCTTCTGATAATTTGAATCATTGCAAGGGGCAAATGCCGTAGCATGAGCATCCAGTCGATGTCATTTTTGACAGGGCATCGATGCACGCTATCGATTGAAAATTCTCATGATCCGAATTGGAACGCTACACGTATTTCTTGACAGGCGTGAAATTCGCTCGAACGGCAAACTGCTGCGTATCGGCAGTCGCGCATTCGAAATTCTCGAACTCCTGATTCGGGCGAACGGCGCCCTGGTCTCGAAAGACGAGATCATGCAGCGCGTGTGGCCGCACACCGTCGTGGAGGAAAACAACCTGCAGGTGCACATTGCCGCGTTGCGCAAGGCGCTCGCCGACGATCGCAACCTGATCGTGACGGTGCCGGGGCGCGGTTATCGGCTGGTCGGCGGCCGGACCGACGTCGCGCCCCCCGTGCGCGCCGTGACGTCGCGGCTGACGGCCGCGCCGACCGCGCTCGTCGGCCGCGAGCAGACCGTCGCCGAGGTGCTGGCGGCGCTCGACACCGCGCGCGTCGTGACGCTGGTCGGGGCGGGCGGCATCGGCAAGACGCGGCTTGCGCTCGAGGCGGCCATGCGCGCCGAAGCCCGTTTTCCGGACGGCGCCGCGTTCGTGTCGCTGGCCACGGTCGCCGCTCCGCAATTCGTGCCCGACGCGCTGGCGGCTGCGCTCGGCATCGCGCAGCCCGCCGGATCGCTGACGCTCGAGGCGGTGCTGGCCAGCGTCGCGAACCGCCGGATGTTGCTGGTGCTGGACAATTGCGAGCATCTGCTCGACGCGGCCGCGCGGATCGCGAGCGCGCTGACCGAATCCGACGCCGGCTTGCGCGTCCTCGCGACCAGCCGCGAGGCGTTGCGTATCCAGGGCGAGCGGCTGTGTCCGATCCCGCCGCTCGAGGTGCCGCGCGAAGGTGCCGACGATGCGGAAACGCTGGGTGCGAGCGCGGTGCAGCTGTTCTCGGCGCGTGTGCAGGCCGCCGATCCGCGTTTCCCGCTCGACGAACGCAGCGTGTCGCTGATGGCATCGGTGTGCCGCCGCCTCGACGGCCTGCCGCTCGCGATCGAACTGGCCGCGGCCCGCGCGGCCGTGCTCGGCATCGACGTGCTGGCCGCGCATCTCGACGACCATTTCCGGTTGCTGACCGGCGGGTTTCGCACGGCGTTGCCGCGTCATCAGACGCTGCAGGCGATGTACGACTGGAGCTACCGCCTGCTCGGCGATGCGGAGCGCCTGCTGTTGCGATGGCTCGGCGTATTCCGCGGCACCTTCTCGATCGACGCGGTGCGTGAGATCGTCGGCGCCACGCGGCTGGCCGATGCGGACCTGCTCGACACGATCGCCGGCCTCGTGTCGAAGTCGCTGCTGAGTCTCGAAAGCGCGCACGGCGCACCGCGTTACCGTCTGCTGACGACGACGCGTGCGTACGCGCTGCAGCAGCTCGAGAACAACGGCGAGTGCGCGGCCGCCGCCCGCGCCCACGCGAACTACTTCCATGCGCTGTTCCGGCTCGCGCCGGTAGACGACGGCGGGACGCTCGGCGAATCGCGGCTCGACGTGATCCGGCGCGAGCTCGGCAACCTGCGCGCGGCGCTCGACTGGGCGTTTTCGCCGAACGGCGATGCGGAGATCGGCATCGCGCTGGCGGCCGTGGCGGTGCCGTGCCTGTTCGACCTGTCGCTGGTCGACGAATGTCGCGAACGCGCGCGCGCGGCGCTCGATTCGATGCGCGACATGGACGAGACGCGCACGCGCGACGACGCGCGCGTGCGTCTGCTCGCCGCGTATGCGGCCGCGCTTGCCCATACCGCCGGGTCGACGCAGGTCGCGGACGACGCGTGGTCGGTCGTGCACGCGCTCGGGCTCGACACGGGCGAGAGCGAGCTGCCGCGCGAATCGTAGCGGCGCGCGGCCGTCGCGGCTTCAGAACGTTTCAGGTTGAACACATGACCGGGCCGGCCGGTGCGTCTACATTGGACGCACGGACCGTCGACGATGCGCGGGCAGGCGGGCAGGCCACCGGCTCGCGCTGCAGCGTCGCGCGGTCACGGCGCCGCTGCATGCCGGTGTGGCGCGGCGGCCGCCACACGTGCCGCCGCGGCGGCTTCGCGCGTCATCGAACGACTACCGCATGAAACCTGTCCAGCCCGACCTTTCGCGCCACGATTCGCCGCCCGCGGCTACACACCGGATCGGGCCGTGGGCGATGTGCGTGCGCGGCTTCCGCGCGCGTCGTGTGTCACGCTTGCCGCCCGCGCCCTCATGCTGAACCTTTCCGCCACGGTCGCTTACGGCGCACCGATCGTCATTGTCGATCTCGTCGCATGGCGGTTGCTCGGGCCCGGCCGTTCGACGGCGAAGGCGATAGGGCGCTGCGCGTCGTTCGCCGCGCTGACCTATGTGCTGTTCGCGACCGGCGTGAGCCCGCTCGCGGTGCCGCCGTCGCCCGACCGGCTCGACCGGCTGGCGATCCAGGTGATCGGCGTCGCGTGGTGGCTGCAGTGCGCGCTCGTGTTCAGCCTGATGCTCGACCATCTGCTGCTGCCGCGCGCATGGCGCACCCAGCGGCTGTTTCACGACATCGCCGCCGGCGCCGTGTTCGGTGCGGCCGCGGTGGCCGCGCTCGGCTACGTGCTGGGCCTGCCGCTGAGCGGGCTGGTCGCGACGTCGGGAGCGGTGGCCGTGATCCTCGGGCTGGCCGTCCAGAACACGCTGAACGACGTGTTCTCCGGCCTCGTGCTGAATACCACCCAGCCGTTCCGGCTCGGCGACACGGTGGCCATCGGCGAGCTGGAAGGGCGGATCGTCGAAAGCAACTGGCGCGCGACCAAGCTGATCGACGGCCTCGGCAACCTGGTCGTCGTGCCGAACAGCACGGCGGCGAAGACGACGATCGTCAACCTGAGCGAACCCGAGAACGTGCACGGCGTGACGTTGACGATCGAGATCGATCCGGAAGTGCGGCCGGCCATCGTCGTCGATGCGCTCGACCGCGCCGCCGCCAGCTCGCTGGACGTGCTGCCCCGTCCCGCACCGGTTGCGGTCGTCAAGGCGTTCCGTACCAATTCCGTCGAATACGAACTCGTCTGCTACGTCGATGCGCTGCAGAAGAAGATCGCCGTGCGCAACCAGCTCTACGACCTGGCCCACCGGCATCTGGCCGCCGCGGACATCGCGTTGCGCCCGCTGGGCGGGACGGCCGCTGCGCACCGGCCGGTGTCGCGCGGGCAACGGCTGCTGCGCGCGGTCGAACTCTTCCGGCAGCTCGGCGACGACGATCTGGCGGTGCTCGCCGATGCGCTCGCGTCACGCGTGTTCCACAAAGGGGACGTGATCTATGCATCGAATGCCGATACGCGTCTGCTGACGATCGTCGGGGCCGGTGTCGCGTCGGTGTTCGTGCCGGGCGCGGCGGGGGACATCGAGGTCCGGCGGATGGCGCCGGGCGACGCGATCGGCCAGTCCGTCGTGCTGGCCGGCACGCAACTGCACGCGAGCGTCCATGCGGTGACGACGGTGAAGGCGTTTCAACTGAGCAGCGGCGACCTGTCGCCGCTGATCGCGCGCAAGCCCGAACTCGGGCGGCTGATGTGCGAATCGCTGTCCGAACACATCGCGACCGAGGAGAAGATGATGATCCCGCCGGCCGCGAGTGCGCACGCGTCGTTCAACCTGATCGAGTGGCTCGAGAAGGAGATGAAGCGCCTGCACGATTCGTTCGGCTGATGCGGGGCAGTTGCCTGCGGCCGGGGGCCAACGCAAGCCGCGGGCGGTGGAATCACACGAGCGCGGTAAACCGGTCGACGAGATCGGGTTGAGCGAGCTGGTCGACCCACCAGTGCAGCGCGCGTCCGGCTTCGTCGCCGCGCCATGCGATATAGCACTGCGTCGTGTCGCGCATGCCGGTCACCTCGCGCGCGACGAGCTTGCCCTGCGCGATCGCGCGTGCCGCGATGCAATCCGGGAGCGTGCCCACCGCGAGCCCTTCGCACTGCGCGGCCAGTTTCGCGGCGAGGGTGGGGACCGCGAGATACGGTTGCCCGGCATCGATCGCGACCGAGCGCGGCTGCAGCTCGCGCGACGTATCGCTGATCACGGCGCCGCGATACTCGACGACGGACGCCATCGACAGCGGTTCGGGCAATGCCGCGAGCGGATGGGTGGGCGCGATGGCGAACACGTGCCGGAGCGAGCCGATCGGCCGCGCGACGATGTCCGGCAGTTCAGGCGGCTCGCCCGCCGCGCCGACGACGAGATCCGCGCGCCGCGAAATCAGCGCATCCCACGTGCCGCCGAGGACTTCGGTGGACAGGCGCAGCCGCGTGTTCATCTCGAGCCCGTAGAACGCATGCACGTACGGCCACAATGCCTCGAAGGGCAGGATCTCGTCGATGCAGATGCGCACCTCGGTTTCCCAGCCTTGTTGCGCGCGCTGCGCTTTCAGTTCGAGCTGCTCGGCCGCGTGCAGGAGCCGGCGGCCTTCCTCGACGACCACACGTCCCGCGTGCGTGAGCTTTGCGCGGCGTCCGCTGCGGTCGAACAGCGCGACGCCGAGATCGCTTTCGAGCTTCTGCACGAGATAGGTCAGCGCGGACGGTACGCGGTGCAGCAGCTCGGCGGCTTCGGCGAACGTGCCGGTGCGGTCGATCGCGTCCAGTGCCTCGAGCGCTTCGAATGACAGCTTCATGATGAATTCCACGGGGGCATCGGGCTGTCATGTTATCGCCAAGCACGCCCGGCTCCAACACGGTTCACGACAATTCCGCCGCGTACGCGATCCAGACGCCCTCGATCGGCGCGCGTCAGGCCGGTGTCGACGGCCCTTTCTTCGCGGCGGCCCGGGTGGCCTGCGCACCGGGCAGCGTGCCGAACATGTGCTGGCCGCACTTCGCGTCGCTCCACGCGGTTTTCAGCTGGATCCCGGACAGCATGCGGCGGGCGACCGGCAGGATCTGTTCGCCGGCGAGGATGCCCAGCAGGCCGGCCAATGCGACGGTGGGCGGCGCCGGCGATGCAACACCGATCAACGCGTAGACGGCACCCGCGAGAATGCCGGCCAATAACGATGCGATATAGGACGTCATGATTCGGATAAGGGAAATGACAACCGTGTGAAAAATACGGATAAATACCGACCGGTCGATGATCGGAAAATCAATTCGGAGCGTAGCAGGTCTGCTCCGGAGGCGCGTATTTAATTCGGGGCTTTTAAGATCTTTTAAGACCTGAATTTAGGGTTTTTATTAATCAGGTCGATTAATTGGCGCTACGATGAATTCGCGTGTTGAATGACACCGGCTGGTACGCGAACCTCCCGTCACAGCGCAGTGGGCGCCTCCCGGTTGGCCGGTGAGGCTGGCTCTCTCTTTTCCCGCGTCAAAGGATATGACCGCCATGAGCAATCCGAAGCTTGAAGTACTCACTCCCCACAACAGCCAGATCATCTTCATCGACCAGCAGCCGCAGATGGCGTTCGGCGTGCAGTCGATCGATCGCCAGGTACTGAAGAACAACGTCGTCGGGCTCGCGAAGGCCGCGAAGGTGTTCAACATCCCGACCACGATCACGACGGTCGAGAGCGACAGCTTTTCGGGCCATACCTATCCCGAACTGCTCGACGTGTTCCCGAACCAGAAGACGCTCGAACGTACGTCGATGAACTCGTGGGACGACCAGAAGGTGCGCGACGCGCTGGCCGCGAACGGCCGCAAGAAGGTGGTCGTGTCGGGCCTGTGGACGGAAGTCTGCAATACGACGTTCGCGCTCTGCGCAATGCTCGAAGGCGACTACGAGATCTACATGGTCGCCGATGCGTCGGGCGGCACGTCGAAGGACGCGCACGACTTCGCGATGCAGCGGATGGTACAGGCCGGCGTCGTGCCGGTGACCTGGCAGCAGGTGCTGCTCGAATGGCAGCGCGACTGGGCGCACCGCGAGACCTATGACGCGGTGATGGCGATCGCGAAGGAACACTCGGGCGCGTACGGGATGGGTGTCGACTACGCGTACACGATGGTCCACAAGGCTGCACCGCGCACGGCGACGCCGCACGAGTCGATTCCGCCGGTTCCGGCGAAGTAATCGCGGGCAGTTGCGACTGCCCGTGCCGATGCCGCGTGTCCTGCACGAATACGCGCCATCGGCTCCATGAAAAACGCGGGCGGCTGCCGTGACTGCTTCACGGACGTCGCCCGCGCCTGTTTTCCAGGACGTAGAGCCTGCATTTCAACCTGACCGGGACATTGATCGTATGGAACCTTATCTGGTTTCCCTTGGCGCGGGTTTGCTGATCGGCGTGATCTACAGCGCGATCAAGGTCCGTTCTCCGGCGCCGCCGCTGATTGCCCTTGTCGGGTTGCTCGGCATGGTGATCGGCGTGCAGGCCATTCCCGCCGTCAAACAGCTTTTTGGCTTCTGATCGATACGAGGTGACGCACATGACCGCAACCGAGTCCCAACCGGATCTGATCCTTCACAACGGAAGGTTCACGACCCTCGACCGCGCGAACCCCGTCGCGACCGCCGTCGCAATCAAGGACGGCCGCTTCGCCGCGGTCGGCCACGACGCGGACGTGATGCCGCTCGCGGGCCGCGCGACGAAGGTCGTCGATCTCGGGGGCCGCGCCGCGCTGCCGGGCCTGATCGACAACCACTGCCACGTGATTCGCGGCGGCCTGAACTACAACATGGAACTGCGTTGGGACGGCGTGCCGTCGCTCGCGCTTGCAATGGACATGCTCAAGCGGCAGGTGGCGATCACGCCCGCGCCGCAATGGGTGCGCGTGGTCGGCGGCTTCACCGAGCACCAGTTCGCCGAGAAGCGCCTGCCGACGATCGACGAACTCAACGCGGCCGCGCCCGATACGCCGGTGTTCATCCTGCACCTGTACGATCGCGCGCTGCTGAACGCGGCCGCGCTGCGCGTGGTCGGCTACACGAAGGACACGCCGGAGCCGCCGGGCGGCACGATCCTGCGCGATGCCGCGGGCAACCCGACCGGGCTGCTGCTCGCGAACCCGAACGCGACGATCCTGTACGCGACGCTCGCGAAGGGGCCGAAGCTGCCGTTCGAATACCAGTACAACTCGACGCGCCACTTCATGCGCGAACTGAACCGTCTCGGCGTGACCGGCGTGATCGACGCGGGCGGCGGTTCGCAGAACTATCCGGACGATTACGAGGTGATCCGCAAGCTGCACGACGCGGGCGAGATGACGATCCGGATCGCGTACAACCTGTTCACGCAGAAGCCGAACGCCGAGAAGGAAGACTTCGTGAACTGGACCAAGAGCACGAAGTATCACGACGGCACCGACTACTTCCGCAACAACGGCGCGGGCGAAATGCTGGTGTTCTCGGCGGCCGACTTCGAGGACTTCCGCGTCGCGCGGCCGGACCTGCCGGCGCAGATGGAAGACGATCTCGAGGGCGTCGTGCGCGTGCTCGCGCAGAACCGCTGGCCGTGGCGCATGCATGCGACGTACGACGAAACGATCAGCCGCGCGCTCGACGTGTTCGAGAAGGTGAACAAGGACATCCCGCTCGAAGAGCTGAACTGGTTCTTCGATCACGCGGAAACCATCACCGAAAAATCGATGGATCGTATCGCGGCGCTGGGCGGCGGCATCGCGGTGCAGCACCGGATGGCGTACCAGGGCGAATACTTCGTCGAGCGCTACGGCGCGCAGGCGGCCGAAGCGACGCCGCCGGTCGCGAAGATGCTGTCGAAGGGCCTCAAGGTGTCGGCCGGCACCGACGCGACGCGCGTGGCGTCGTACAA
Organism: Burkholderia sp. AU4i; assembly: GCF_000466765.1. Classification (NCBI taxonomy): domain Bacteria; kingdom Pseudomonadati; phylum Pseudomonadota; class Betaproteobacteria; order Burkholderiales; family Burkholderiaceae; genus Burkholderia; species Burkholderia sp. AU4i. The sequence goes on from NZ_ASSI01000045.1 coordinate 96,107, forward strand.
CCCGTGGGTATCGCTGTCGTGGCTCGTGACGGGCAAGACGATCGGCGGGCTGCGCATGTATCCGCAGCGCAACCTGCTCGACCGCGAGACCGCGCTGCGCATGTGGACCGAATACGTGACGTGGTTCTCGAACGAGGTCGGCAAGAAAGGGCGGATCGCGGTCGGGCAGCTGGCCGACGTGGTCGTGCCGGATCGCGACTTCTTCGCGTGCGCGGAGGACGACATCGCGGGCACGACCGCATTGCTGACGGTGGTCGGCGGCCGGATCGTGTGGGGCGCGGGCCCGTTCGCGTCGCATGACGCGCCGATTCCGCCCGCGATGCCGGACTGGTCGCCGGTGCGCGAGTACGGCGGTTACGGCGGCTGGGGCGCGACGCAGCGCAGCGGCGCACCGCTGCAACGCGCGGCGGCGGCGGCCGCGATGTGCGGTTGCGCGAATGCGTGCAACGTGCACCAGCATGCGCACGCGAGCGCGTGGGGCAGCGCATTGCCGACGTCGGACGCGAAGGGCTTCTGGGGCGCGTTCGGCTGTTCCTGCTGGGCGGTCTGACATGTCGACGACAACCGGCCGGTACAGCCCCGCGTGGATCCGTGCGCTGCTCGCGCAGCCGTGGATCGGCGCGCTGGTTCGACTTGCACTCGTGTCCGCCTTTCTGATCGGCGGGGTCAACAAGGCGATGCACTTCGATGCAGCAATCGCGGAGCAGGCGCATTTCGGTTTGCACCCGCCCGCGTTGTGGGCTGCACTGGCGGTCGTCGTCGAGATCGGCGGTTCGCTGTGCATCGTGTTTCGCCGCTTCACGTGGCTCGGCGCCGGCGGCCTCGGCATGCTGACGCTCGTCGCGATGGCGGTGGCGAACGACTTCTGGAACCAGACGGGCGCCGCGCATTTCATGGCGCTCAACAGCTTCTTCGAGCATCTCGGGCTGATCGCCGCGCTCGTCCTCGTCACGATGCTCGGCGACGTGCGAAGCGGGGAAGGGGGCGGTCGAGGCTGATCGTCTGTTCTCCAGACGATTGCAACGGGAAGGAGCGGTGGTCACGAAGCACGCTCGCTCGACATGCCCGGCGCCGATGGTGGCGGGCTTCTGCGCCGCACGCACGGCGTTCGCGGCATGGCCGAAACCCGTCGCTATGCCGGCGCCGCCGCTAGCGGTCGGGCCGCACGACGACGCGGCGCATGTGTACGCGTCGCCCACCCGCCCGGGGAATTCGACCGTTTCACCGACAGCTTCGTCGCCGCGTACCGTGGCAGCAAGTCGAAGCAGGGGCGTGTTCCCGGTGACGCCCGACGTATGGTCAGACCATTTCCCGGCTCGTCTTCACGCCGTGCCGCGCGATTTCGGTCCTTGCCAATATGTGGGAAACGTCGTGCATCCGGCACTGACGTCAGCAACCGGGCACGCCCCCCATCCAAACACCGGCCCATCGGCCGCACCGATCCCGTTGCAGGCTGCGCACGCGGCCACGATCCAGGCCTGCCTTCCTGATGACCGGCAGCGCAAGCGGCGCCACGGCCCATCGATCCCGGCCAAACCCGCGCCCGAAACAATCGATCGAGCATGAACCGGCGTTCCGGTCAGCGCCCCGATTTGCGCGACGTCGAGTTGCCCGCCGCCGCATGTCGCGCGGCACGCGTCGAGTGATCGAATTCAAAATTTGTCTAGTCATCCTTGCGATTTGTCCATCCATCCTGCACCAAATCCGTGCCTGAATTCCCCGCGAAGAGGCGCGCCAGAGCCCTGTATTTAGGGGATTTCCCGCGTTTACGCGGTTTTTTTTGATCAACGCTTGTCCGGCCGTTTTTCTTCTTGCATGCTTGTATAGACAAATTCCTGAGGCGTCTTGCAGACCGAAGGGATGACGAACTTCAACGCAAGGAGAAATCTCGTGAACGGCAAGCGCATCAAGTGGGCAATCAGGACGATCGGCGCGATCGCGGCGGCTGCGGCAACCCTCGCCGCGCCTGTGCAGGCAAAGGAATGGAAGACGGTGACGGTGGCGCTCGAAGGCGGCTACGCGCCGTGGAACCTCACGCTGCCGGGCGGCAAGCTCGGCGGCTTCGAACCGGAGCTGCTCGCCAACGTGTGCGAGCGGATCAAGGTCCAGTGCAACATGGTCGCGCAGGACTGGGACGGGATGATTCCGGGCCTGCAGGCCGGCAAGTTCGACATCCTGATGGATGCGATCTCGATCACGCCGGAGCGCGAGAAGATCCTGCTGTTCTCGCGTCCGTATGCGGCCACGCCGGCGACGTTCGCCGTCACCGATACGAAGATCCTGCCGAAGGCCGCGCCCGGCGCGCCGATCGTCAAGCTGACCGGTGACGCGAATGTGGACAAGGCAACCGTCGATGCGCTGCGCAAGCAATTGAAGGGCAAGACGATCGGCATCCAGTCGGGCACCGTCTATACGAAGTTCATCAACGACGGCTTCAAGGACATCGCGTCGATCCGCGTATACAAGACGTCGCCCGAGCGCGATCTCGACCTCGTCGCCGGTCGCATCGACGCATCGTTCGACGACGTCACGTATTACGCGGCGAACACCGGGAAGAAGGAGAACGCGTCGATCGTGCTCGCGGGCCCGAAGCTCGGCGGTCCGATCTGGGGGCCGGGCGAGGGCCTCGCGTTCCGCAAGCAGGATGCCGACCTGAAGACGAAGTTCGACGCGGCGATCGGCGCGGCACTCGCGGACGGCACCGTGAAGAAACTCGCCGACAAGTGGTTCAAGACGGACGTCACGCCGTAAGCACACGCGCGGCCGCCGCTGCATGAGCGACCCGACGGTCGCGCAGCGGCGCGCATCCCGCCGATCCACTCAACGCTTGCCGGGAGGCACGCATGGCCATCCTTGAAATGCTGGGCTTCGGAACCGAAGGCTGGGGCGGCGTCCTGCTGCTCGCGGCGCTGATGACGATCGCGCTGACGCTCGCCGCGCTCGCGGTCGGTGCCGTGATCGGCGCCGGCATCGCAGCCGCGAAACTGTCACGCCACCGCAGCGCGCGCGTGCTCGGCGACCTCTACACGACCGTGTTTCGCGGCGTGCCCGAACTGCTCGTGATCTACCTGTTCTATTTCGGCGGCTCGACGCTCGTCACGACCGTCGGCCAGTGGTTCGGCGCGGAAGGCTTCATCGGCGTGCCGCCGTTCGTGATCGGCGCGCTGGCGGTCGGGATGATCTCGGGCGCGTACCAGGCCGAGGTGTATCGCGCGGCCGTGCTGGCCGTGTCGAAGGGCGAGCTCGAAGCGGCGCGCTCGATCGGCATGCCGCGAAGCATGGTGCTGCGCCGCATCCTGATTCCGCAGGTGCTGCGCTTCGCGCTGCCCGGCATCGGCAACGTGTGGCAACTGAGCCTCAAGGACTCCGCGCTGATCTCGGTCACCGGGCTCGCCGAGCTGCTGCGCACCAGCCAGATCGCCGCGAACTCGACGCACCAGTATTTCGTGTTCTTCGTCGCGGGCGGGGCGCTTTATCTCGTGATGACGGGCCTGTCGAACCGCGTGTTCAACCGGGCGGAAGCGATCGTCGGCCGCTCGTTCCGCCGCAATTTCGCACGCAACTGACGGAGCGATCGCATGTCCATCGATTTCGACTTTCTCCTCGACACGCTGCGCCAGCTGCTCGCGGCCGTGCCGACCACGCTCGGCCTGTTCTTCGCATCGCTCGTGCTCGGCGGCCTGCTGTCGCTCGTGATCGTCACCATGCGCGTGTCGCCGCACTGGCTGCCGAACCGCTTCGCGCGTGCGTACATCCTCGTGTTTCGCGGCTCGCCGCTGCTGATCCAGATGTTCCTCGTGTACTACGGGCTCGGCCAGTTCGGCGTGATCCGCGAGAGCTTCATGTGGCCGCTGCTGCGCGAACCGTATGTGTGCGCGGTGCTGTCCCTCGCGCTGTGCACGGCCGGTTATACGGCCGAAATCTTGCGCGGCGGCTTGATGGCCGTGCCGGTCGGGCAGATCGAGGCCGGTTATTCGATCGGCCTGTCGGGCTTCGCGCTGCTGCGTCGCGTGATCGGCCCGATCGCGCTGCGCCAGTGCCTGCCCGCGTATTCGACCGAAGCCGTGCTGCTCGTCAAGTCGACCGCGCTGGCGAGCCTCGTCACCGTGTGGGAAGTGACGGGCGTCGCGCAGCAGATCATTCAACAGACCTACCGGACGACCGAGGTGTTCGTGTGCGCGGCCCTCATCTACCTGGGCCTGAACTTCATTGTCGTGCGCGTGCTCGGCGCGCTCGAATGGCGGCTGTCGGGCCACCTGCGCGCGCCGAAGCAGACCGGCACGCCGGCCGCGGCCGCGCGTGACGCCCGGCGCGTCGCGTCCTGAGCGCATCCATCCTTCCAGGAGAATCCGATGAACACCGCTGCTCCCGTTGCCCTGTCGGTCAGGAACATCCACAAGTCGTTCGGCGATCACCACGTGCTGAAGGGCATTTCGCTCGACGCGCACGAAGGCGACGTGATCTCGATCCTCGGCGCGAGCGGCTCGGGCAAGAGCACGTTCCTGCGCTGCCTGAACCTGCTCGAAACGCCCGACGACGGCACTGTCGCGCTCGCCGGCGAGGAACTGAAGATGAAGCGCGCGCGCGACGGCAAGCTGCAGCCGGGCGACCGGCGCCAGGTCGACCGGATCCGCTCGCAGCTCGGGATGGTGTTCCAGAACTTCAACCTGTGGTCGCACATGACGGTGCTCGACAACCTCGTCGAAGGCCCGCTGCGCGTGCAGAAGCGCAGTCGCGCCGAAGCGGTCGAGGAAGCCGAGGCGCTCCTCGCGCGCGTCGGCCTCGCGGACAAGCGCGGCTATTATCCGGCGCACCTGTCGGGCGGCCAGCAGCAGCGCGTCGCGATCGCCCGTGCGCTCGCGATGCATCCGAAGGTGATGCTGTTCGACGAACCGACGTCGGCGCTCGATCCGGAACTGGTCGGCGAGGTGCTGCGCGTGATGCGTTCGCTCGCCGAGGAAGGGCGCACGATGCTGGTCGTCACGCATGAAATGGGTTTCGCACGCCACGTGTCGAATCGCGTGATGTTCCTGCATCAGGGCGAGGTCGACTCGGACGGCACGCCCGGCGACCTGTTCGGCGGCCAGTGCTCGGAGCGCTTCCGGCAGTTCGTGTCGAGCCATCACGACCGCGCCGCGAACTGAGGCCGTCATGACCGTATTCCGTTCGGCAAGGCCGCTCGACTGGCGGCAGATCGCGGAGGTGGCCGCCGGCGAACCGCTGGCGCTCACGGACGAAGCGCGCGTGCGCGTCGCCGCGGCACGCGGGCTCGTCGATGAAATCGTCGCGCGCGGCATCCGCGCGTACGGCGTCAACACCGGCGTCGGCGCGCTGTGCAACGTGATCGTGTCGCCGGCGCAGCAGAGCACGCTGTCGCGCAACATCCTGATGAGCCACGCGGTCGGCGTCGGCGCGCCGCTCGGCGCGGCGGAAACGCGCGCGATCATCGCGGCGGCGATCAACAATTACGCACACGGGCATTCCGGCGTGCGCGCCGATGTCGTCGACCAGCTCGTCGCGCTGCTCGAACACGATTGCCTGCCGGAGGTGCCGGCGCACGGGTCGGTCGGCTATCTGACGCATATGGCGCACGTCGCGCTCGTCTGCATCGGTCACGGCCATGCGCGCCATCGCGGCGAGCGGATGCGCGGCGACGAAGCGTTGCGCCGCATCGGCCGCGAGCCACTGGTGCTCGGTGCGAAGGAGGGGCTGAGCCTCGTCAACGGCACGCCGTGCGTGACGGGGCTGGCCGCGCTCGCGCTCGCCCGCGCGGAGCGGCTGCTCGACTGGGCCGACTGGGTCGCGGCGATGAGCTTCGAGAACCTCGGCGGACAGCTGGCCTCCTTCGATCCGGCATCGCTCGCGCTACGCGTTTCGCCCGGCATCGGGCAGGTCGGCGCACGGCTGCGCGCGCTGCTCGCCGACAGCGGGATGCTCGGCGCGGCGAGCGGCCGGCATACGCAGGATCCGCTCAGCCTGCGCACGATTCCGCATGTGCACGGCGCGGCACGCGACGTGTTCGCCGTGACGGCGGAAGTGGTGGATCGCGAACTCGCGTCCGTCACCGACAACCCGATCGTCGCCGGCACGCGCGACGAACCGGCCGTCCATTCGCAGGCGCATGCGGTCGGCGCCGGCATTGCGCTCGCGATGGACAGCCTCGCGGCCGCGATGGCCCAGGTCGCGGCGATCGCCGAACGGCGTCTCGACCGTCTCGTCAATCCGCTCGTCAGCGGGCTGCCGGCGTTTCTCGCGACGCCGGGCGGCACGTGTTCCGGCTTCATGATCGCGCAGTACACGGCGGTCGCCCTCGTCGCGCAGAACCAGCGGCTCGCGGCGCCCGCGAGCCTCGACGGCGGCATCACGTCGGGGCTGCAGGAAGATCACCTGTGCCATGCGACACCGGCGGCGCTGAAGGCACTCGACATCATCGAGAACACGACGCGCGTGCTCGCGATCGAGATGCTGGCGGCCGCGCAGGCATACGATCTGCAGCCGAACGGCGCGGCGCGGGCCGCACCCACCGATACGTTATGGCGGCACGTGCGCGAACGCGTGCCCGCGTACCAGGACGACCGGCCGCTCGCGGACGACATCGCGATCGCGACCGGCATCGTCGCAGGGATGCCGCCGCCGGTGCTGTGACGTCGGGTGACGGCGGGCGGTGGCAGGTTGTCTGGATATCTAACAATCATTCGGGCGAGGGCGCATGAACCATACGGGACGACACCTTTCCGCCGGGCTGGCGGTCGCGTCGGGCGACGACGTGCCGGCGCGCGCGCTGCCGGCCTACCAGCAGATCAAGCGTTACGTCGTCGAGCGGATCGCGAAAGGCGACTGGAAACCCGGCGGGGCGATTCCGACCGAAGCCGAACTGGTCAAGGAGTTCGGCGTCGCGCGGATGACGGTGTCGCGCGCGCTGCGCGAGCTGACCGCCGAGCGCGTGCTGACCCGTATCCAGGGCGCGGGCACGTTCGTCGAACGGCGGCATTACGAATCGACGGTGCTGGAAATCCGCAACATCGCGGACGAGATCGCGGAGCGAGGCCATCGGCACAGCGGGCGCGTGCTGCTGCTCGAAAGCAGCGACGATACGGAGGCGATCGAAGCGCTCGGGCTGCGCTCGGGGCCGGTGTTTCATTCGCGTATCGTGCATTACGAGGACGACGAGCCGATCCAGTTCGAGGATCGCTACGTGAACCCGGCGCTGTTTCCCGCGTATCTGGAACAGGACTTCACGGTCGAGACGCCGAATCACTATATGGTGCGGCTCGCGCCGATCCAGCGCGCGGAGTTCCGGATCTATGCGCAGAAGCCCGATGCGCAGGTGCGCCGGCATCTGGTGATGGAAATCGGCGAGCCGTGCTTGTTGCTCCGGCGGCGGACCTGGGTCGGTGACCAGGTCGCGACGTCGGTGCGGTTGTGGCATCCGGCTTCGCGGTTTCATTTGGCGGGGAGGGTGTAGGGGCAGTCGCAGCCAGACCGCCTGTCCGCCTTCCGCGCGTTGGGCACGGCCGGTACCAAAGAGGGTGATCAGCGCTTGGAAACTGGTGCGCCGCTCGCACTCGCGGCGATCCTGCTGCTGGTGAGAGGCGGGATACTGTGGTCCGCCATCCTGAAGCGATCGCGCGCGTCCACGTCACGGCGCTCTGGGTAGCGCTCTTGGAGCGGCTGGCCGATGCGCCCGATCGAAAGATCGCGTGCGCCGTGTGTCAATCGGAGCCGCGCGGATGATGGCCGCGTCTGAACGTCAGCCGGCGTTCGTTGACGAGCGCACGCCAATCGAGCTTCATCAGCGCGAACACGAGGCCGAGCAGGACCAGTTGCGTGACGACGAAGTAGCCGCCGAGATACGTGCCTTCGAGTTCCGATTCCACGTCCAGTCGGGTCGACGCAAAGCGGCCGAGATGCGCCCAGATCGCATAGGTCGTTGCGCGGCCGATGAAGAACGCCGTCGCGATGATTCTGAGCGGCAACCCGGAAAGCCCGTATGCAATGAAGAGGTAGTTCGACGGCAGCGGGCTCAAGGCGTAGAAGAAGAACGCGCCGGCGGTGAGCGTGCGGTGCTGTCGCAGCCAGCGCGTGGCGACGTCGATATTCTCGCGGTCGGATTCCCGCACCCAGCGGGAGCGGACGAGCGATCTCGCGAAGGTCGCCAGGATGACACGGCCCGTCGTCGCCGCGCCGGCCGCCACGACGGCAAAGACGAACGGATTGCCGTCGGGCAGGTTGAACCCGACCCATGACATCGCCATCCACGTGGGCGGCGCGAACGCCGGCATGAGATTCAGCAGAAGAATCAGTACGAAGAGTACAGCCAGCGTCAGCACGATATCGACTCCAGGCCATCCGGTGTTACGGCTCGATTTTGCTGAGGAAAGGGGCCGATGGCTTGACTCACGTCAAGCAACGCGGCGTGCCGGTCGTTCACGGGACGCACGCCGTCCTGACCCATGTCAATGCTCGAAGCACGGCGCTTCCTAGACTGATGCCACGCCGTCCGCAACCGGAGCCGGATGCGGCGAACACCACCATGCACGACGATCGGAGCAATGGTCATGTCCCGAGTCCCCTGGTCGATCGATCTCGTGTTGCTGATTCTGGCGGCCGCCACGCTCGCCGGCGGCGGCGTATGCGTGGCGTTCGGCCAGCCGTCGCTCGCGCGATTCGCCTGGCTGCTGGGGACGCTGCCGGTCCTGCTCGCATTGACGGTCTCGCTGGTCAAGGCCGTGATGAGGCGACAGGCCGGCATCGACGTGCTCGCGTGGCTCGCGATCGCGCTGGCGGTCGTGCTCGACGAAACGCTTGCGGCGGCCGTGATTGCGTTGATGCTGGCGAGCGGGCGGACGCTGGAGCGGTATGCGCAGGACCGCGCGCAACGCGAGATGAGCGCACTGCTCGGCCGCGCTCCCCGGCAGGCGACCCGTTTCGAGAACGGGGAATGGCGCTCGGTTGCGCCGGACACCCTTGTCCCCGGCGACAGGCTGCTGGTGCGGAGCGGCGAGTTCGTGCCCGTCGACGGCACATTGACCGGCGACGCGGAACTGGACGAGTCCATGCTGACGGGCGAATCGTCCACACTGCGACGCCGTTCCGGGGAAAACGCATGCAGCGGCGTGGTCAACGCCGGCGCGCCGTTCGAAATGGTTGCCCGCGCGACGGCGGGCGACAGCACGTTTGCCGGCATCGTTCGCATGGTCGAGCGTGCGCAACGCGAGCGCAGCCCGTCCGTGCGTCTCGCGGATCGCTACGCAGCGTTCTTCGTGCTCGCATCGCTGCTCGTCGCGGGTATCGCGTGGCTGTTGACCGGCGACGTCGCACGTGCGCTTGCCGTGCTCGTCGTGGCCTCGCCGTGTCCGTTGATCCTCGCCGTGCCGGTCGCCATCGTATCCGGCATGTCGCGTTGTTCGAAACGCGGCATTCTGGTCAAGGGCGGAGGTGCGCTGGAGCGTCTTGCGCAAGCGACAATTCTGTTCTTCGACAAGACCGGGACGCTGACGGGAGGACGGGCGCGCATCGTTGCGATCGAATGCGGCGCGGACGTCGCAGCGGACGATGTGCTGCATTTTGCAGCATCATTGGCCCAAGCATCGGGCCATATCATCTCGGACGCGCTGACGGTCGCGGCGCGTGAACGTCGCATCGATCTGTCGCTGCCGTCGGCCGTCATCGAAACAGCCGGCGAAGGCGTGACGGGCCGGGTCGACGACCGGACCGTTGCAATCGGCAAGTTCGAATACGTGTCTGCGTGCGCGACGATTGCGCCGTGGAGCGACGCATTCCTGGCGCGAGTCGTCAGCGAGGGCGGGGCTGCCGTATTCGTCGGCGTGGATGGCGTCATGATCGGCGCGATTCAAATGGCCGACCAGGTGCGGCTGGAAACACCACGGGCATTGCGGTTGCTCAAACGTGAAGGCGTCGAGCGTCTCGTCATGCTGACCGGCGATCGGCACGACATTGCCGAGGCCGTCGGCGAACTGCTGGGCGTCACCGATGTACGCGCGGAGCAGACGCCGGCGGACAAGCTTGCCGCCATCCAGGCTGCCCGGCAGGAGGGCGTGACGATCATGGTCGGCGACGGTGTGAACGACGCACCGGCGCTGGCCGCGGCCGACGTCGGCATCGCGATGGGTGCGCGGGGAGCGGCCGCGTCATCCGAAGCAGCCGACGTGGTCTTGCTGGTCGATCGGCTGGATCGACTCGTGGATGCGATGCGTATCGCACGTCGATCGCGCCGGATCGCGCTCGAGAGCGTGGTGATCGGCATGTCGTTGTCGGTCGTCGCGATGACGATCGCGGCGGCGGGATTCCTGCCGCCGATTGCCGGTGCGGTGATTCAGGAAGTCGTCGACGTCGTCGTCATCGTCAATGCGCTACGCGTGTTGCTGGTGCGCACGAGGCCCACGGGAGCCGGGCTGGCCGATATCGACGTCGAGCAACTCAGGCGCGAGCACACGGCATTGTTGCCGTTGCTGGACCAGATCAGGGATTTCGCGGATCGCTTGCCGACACTGTCCGGGGGCGCCATCGCTGGCGAACTGGCTGGCATCATCGATGCGCTCGACCAACGGCTGCTGCCGCACGAACGCGCCGACGATCTGGAGGTCTACGCGCGTCTTGCACCGCTGCTCGGCGGCGAAGATCCACTGGCGGCAATGAGCGGCGCACACCGGGAGATCTTCAGGATGATCCGATCGCTCCGGCAGACGGTCGCCGACCTGCCGCGTGACGGAACGAACGCCATGCAGGTGCAGGCGATACAGCGCTTGCTGTACGGGCTCGAAGCGATCGTGCGCCTGCATTGCGCCCAGGAGGAGGAGCTGTTCCACGCCGTGGGTGCGGATGCGTGACGACGAAGCGCGTCACGCACGCGACGCATGGACGAGCAGGACCGGCGTCTTCGTGATGCGCGCCACGCGCCCGGCCACGCTGCCGACGAGCCAGCCCGTCACGCCTCGCCGCCCGTGCGTGCCCATGACGATCATGTCCGCATTCCATTCGAGTGCGTCGCGCACGATCAGATGGGAAACGTCCGCGCCGGTTCGATCTGCGTGAATGAGTTGCGACTGCGCATGTTTGGCCGTGCCTTCGAGTATGGCCGTGGCACCCAGGAGCACATGATTTCCTTCGCCGATCAATGCTTCTTCCAGTGCCCCGCCAAGGACGAAGTCGCCCAGCATTGGGGGGGATCAACCACGTATATCGCACGGAATTCGGTGTCGGCCCGCGAGAATGTCAACCCTGTCCGCAATGCGTCGAGTGCAATCTCGCTTCCGTCGACGGCTATCAGCACTCGCTGAGGAGCGCGGACGGCCTGGACGGGTGAAATGCCGATGTTCATGAATGTCTCCCTATGGGGGGGCCCTTGATTTCCACCCATTTTTCCTGTCAATCGCCTTTAAGCCCAGCAAGGCCTCGCCTTGCGACCCCAAATAAACTCCTATATAAATCAAAGCGATACTGTCTCCCCCTCGCTTGGAGGTCGCTGGCCGTTGTCAGTTGGTAGTGTCGGCTCGAAATTCCACCATCGTTTAGCTGTGCAACTTGGCCCGAACGGACACCTTGTTAAGCTCGGTGGCTTGTTGATGGGATTGCGTTGTCGGCCGCGGCACTTGGCAGGATCCGCTTCGGATAGAGCGGCACTGGGAAATTGAAGGTGCTACGCAAGTTGATACCTTCGATATGAGGGGAGCAATTCGCCGCAACCGGTCCGCTTCAACCGGTTGTTCCAGATGAGCGTCGATATCGCGTTGCACGTCGGTGGCGTTCTACGCGATCAAGATGATCGAGAGCGGGCTCAATGCTGATGACACTACGGCGAGCAATTCCTGCGGAAGGTCCACCCGAATGCGGTCGATATCGATTGTCGATCCCTCATATGATGTCGCGCTGGCGAGTAACTTGTCGTTGCCTCTCACCATCCGCCGCGGCGCCCAGCGACCGATTCCGATCGCGTCGGTGCAATAGAATGCCGGTACCCTCTTTTGCCCAACAGATCTATTGCAACGATTCGCACGATGAAACGACTTCCACCGCTCAATTGGCTACGCGCATTCGAATCGTCAGCCCGGCACCTCAGTTTCACGCACGCGGCGACCGAGTTGAATCTGACCCAGGCCGCGATCAGCCAGCAGGTGAAAGGACTTGAATCCCAGCTCGGTACGGCGTTATTCAAGCGCCTGCCGCGAGGCATCGAGTTGACCGAGGCCGGGCTCGCCTACCTGCCAGTCGTGCATGAAGCGATAGAGCGGCTTGCTGCCGCCACCGACGAGATTTTCGGGCAAGGCCATCTGAAGGTGCTGACGGTGCGAGTGAGTCTGGTATTTTTCACGCATTGGCTCGCATGGCGCATACCGGACTTTCGCAAGCGGTATCCGGACGTCAATCTACGCATTACGAGCAATATCTGGGGAGGCGATAGCAGCGTCACCGATGTCGAAGCCGATCTGGAGATCCGCTACGGGCACGGGAAATGGACGGGGCTGCGTGCTGAGCGACTGACCTGGGACACGCTGCTGCCGGTCTGTGCTCCCGGGTTGCTGTCTCCCAAAGCACCGCTTTCGGTGCCGAAGGACCTCGCGCGTTTCGAACTTCTCCATGTGCTCGGCTACGAGGAAGGTTGGGGATACTGGCTCAAAAAAGCGGGCGCATCGAAGGTCGATTCTTCGAAGGGAATGCAATTCGACACGCTGATTTCGGCCTTGAAGGCGGCTGAACTCGGTCAGGGCGTTGCACTCGCAAGGTCGTCCCTCGTCGAGCACATGCTGATCTCCGGCCAGTTGATCGCGCCACTGAAACCACGCCTTCCAACCAGTGAGGCGTTCTACCTCGTCTATTCCCCGCACAGCATCGTCAATCCTCATGCGGCTGCGTTCGTCGAATGGCTCACTGCACAGGTTCAGGAGGCGCACGCGAGATTCTGATCTCGCATGCGGCATGCGAGTCCGGTTGCCGGGACGCGATCTCCGATCTGCCCATCATCTGCTCGATTCATAAAAAAAACGTACCCATCCTCGTTTTTTTTATTGCTTTACCCGCCACGGCTTCTCATCGAAAGTTGCTTCCATCCCGCTTGACCGGCATCCAACCGCGACGCGACGCGGCCGGCCGGCGGTGACGGGGATTGTCCACAACATGATGATCGACGGTCGCGCGATGCGGCCAGTCTGGAGGCGACTCGGCGGATTATGGGAAAGAACAATCAATTGCCGTTCAGCGGTGTGAAAGTCATCGATTTCGGCCAGTACATTGCGGGGCCAGCCGTCGCGATGATCCTCGCGGATCTTGGTGCGACCGTCATTCACGTGGATCCTCCAGCCGGGCCGCTTTGGGATAGCCCGGCCAATGCGGTGCTCAACCGCGGCAAGCATTGCCTGCAGATCGATCTGAAGACCGACAAAGGCCTGGAAGAAGCCAAGGATCTGATCCGCCGCGCGGATGTTGTCATCGAGAACTTCCGGCCGGGCGTGATGGCGCGGCTGGGTCTCGATTTCGCGAAGTTGCGTGAAGCACGCCCGCAACTGATCACGCTCTCGATGCCCGGCTTTGCCAGCAACGACCAGTTACGTCGCGAATGGCGCGCGTTCGAGCCGATCATCGCGGCGGCTTCGGGCGTTTTTACGGACATGGGGCAGAACCGCGTGCTGATGGGCATCAACCCGAGTTTCTCGCCGTTGCCGCTGGCGTCTGCCTACGGCACCATGCTGGCCGTCTCGGCTGTCGGGCTTGCGTTGCAGGCACGGCAGCGCACCGGCATGGGAGATGAAATCGAGGTCCCGCTGGCGTCGGCTGTGATGGAGGGGCTCTCCTACAACTCGATCCATATCGAGAACTACCCCGAGCGATACAAGACCCTGCGCGAAAAGGAAATCGAGCGGCGGCGCTCCAACAATCTACCGATGGATCTGTCGTACGAAGCGCTGCAGGAATATCTGGATCCGTTCTACCGGACCTACGAGTGCGCCGACGGTCGCAAGTTTTATACGGTATGCCCGTCACATCGCTCGCACGCGCGCCGCTGTCTGCAGGCGATGGGACTGTACGAGGAAATGCTGGAGGCCGGTTTGCCACGGGTCGATGATCCGTACCTGCCGATTCGCGAATGGGAAGGGAACGCGTCGCTAGGGGTTTATCCGTTACCTGAAGCGTGGGCGAAGCGCATTTCCGCGCGTATGAAGGAAGTTTTTCGTACGAAAACAGCTGCCGAGTGGGAAAAGATTTTCGGTGAAGGAGGTTTCCCTGGAGCGGCACACCGGACGACGCGGGAGTGGCTGCATGACGGCCACGCGAATACTGCCGGCCTGGTCGTGAATGTCGACGATTTCGAATACGGTGTGATGAAACAGCCCGGGCCGGTCGCGTGGCTTGAAGACTGTGCCGAATCCATGCTCTCACCGGCGTCCCGCCATCCGGTGACCTTCCGGGATGCGTTAGCCATTCTGGATGAGCAGGAGCGTACTGAACTGCCGGCCCCGTCGGGGGTACCAACACAGGGGTGGCTCGACGGGGTGCGTGTGCTCGACCTGACGAACGTGATTGCCGGCCCCCATTCGGCGTCGTTTCTCGGCCGTTTTGGTGCCGATGTCATCAAACTCGACCCCGTCGTGCCGAATTATGATCCGTGGAACACCGTGGTCTTCGGGATGTCGTCGGCGCGTGGGAAGCGGAGCGTGCTCGTCGATCTGAACCATCCGGATGGACGCGAGGTGTTCACTCGACTCGCCCGGTCTGTCGACGTGATCGTCATGAATGCCCCGGATCGTCAGCTTGAGCCGCTGGGGCTGGACGAGGCGAGCCTCCGTTCCATCAATCCCGGCGTGATCTTCTGCCAGCTCGACTGCTTCGGCGGTCCTCGACGCGGGCCGCGGACCGACTACCTTGGCTACGACGATCTGATCCAGGCGTGCACCGGGATCATGGTGCGATTCGGCGGCGGCATGGAGACGCCGGAGGAGCATGCGCATGTCGGAACGATCGACGTCATGTGCGGATTCGCGGCTGCGCTAGGTGTGGCTGCCGCGCTTTACCGCAAGGCGAAAACAGGCGAGGTTGGGCGCGCGAGAACCTCCTTGTCGGCACTCGGCAATCTGGTACAGATTCCGTTCGCGTATGACTATGCGAATCGCCCACCATTCGACGAGCCGTCCGGTCGCGAGGCGAGCGGCTACGGCGCGATGTCTCGATTCTTCCGGGCCGCGGACGACTGGATCTATGTGGACACCAGCGAAAGTGAGTTAAACGAATTGGATCGAGTCGAAGGTCTGGCCGGAATTGCGGCAGCCAAGGATCCAGCTGCATTCCTCGCGTCCGCGCTGGGTACCGCGTCCGCCGCGTCTTGGCAGATCAGGTTGCAGGCCGCCAATATCGCGGCGGCGGTGCCGGACAACATCGTCAATCTGCGTCGGCACAACAGCCGGCCTAGCGACGATCGTCCCGGTATCGACAACGGCAGCTACTCGTTCAGCGTCTATGCGAATCATCCTAGCGGTCGATGTGTCACGCAGCTCGATCCCTTCGCGATTCGTCCGCGCCATGCCCGGATTCGCGCCTTGGCACCCGCTGAAAAATTCGGCGCATCGACGCAATCCGTCCTGCGCGAGTTCGGATACAGCGATGCCGAGATCGAGATACTGATTGCCCGACATGCGATCGGAGATAGCTGGTCCGAAGAGTATTTGCCCAGCTAGTTGCGGGTCTTGTCGAGTCGCGCGACGAGTCGAGCATTCCCGCACGAAGCGCGGTGCAAAGCGAACGTCGCGACGACGAGACAGTCGCGCCGGTGGTTCGCCGGATGAATCAACGCGACACACAGCCGACGTGCGCAAGGCTACGGCGGGATGTGAATATTCTTACATTGGAGACAGCCATGCACGATCCGACCCAGGCTCTTGTGAGCTTTCGTCACGTCAAAAAAACTTACGACGGCGAGACGCTAGTCGTCAAGGATCTCAACCTTGAAATCCAAAAGGGCGAATTCCTGACTTTGCTCGGCCCATCCGGCTCAGGAAAGACGACCTGTCTGATGATGCTCGCAGGATTCGAGTATCCAACCGATGGCGAGATCTGGCTCGATGGCCAGTTGCTGAATCGGATCCCGCCACATAAACGCAATATCGGGATGGTGTTCCAGAACTACGCGCTCTTTCCTCATCTTACGGTCGCACAGAATCTGGAATACCCGCTCAAGGTTCGGAAAATGCCGCCCGCTGAACGGGAGGCAAGGGTCAAGCGAGCGCTCGACATGGTCGGCATGCATAAGCTGAGCAAACGGATGCCCAGCCAGCTGTCCGGCGGTCAGCAGCAGCGCGTTGCGCTGGCACGAGCACTCGTATTCAACCCTCGGCTCGTGCTGATGGACGAACCCCTCGGCGCGCTCGACAAACAATTGCGCGAACACATGCAGCTCGAGTTGAAGGCGCTTCACGAAGAGCTCGGACTGACTTTCGTCTACGTCACGCATGACCAGAGTGAAGCACTCACGATGTCCGATCGTGTTGCCGTGTTCGACCAGGGCGTGATTCAGCAGCTCGATACCGTGGATCGCCTGTACGAATCACCGACGAATCTATTCGTCGCGAATTTCATCGGCGACAACAACCGGATGAGCGGCACGGTCGTTGCAAGGAACGGCGACCGCTGCCAGCTTCGGCTCGCGGACGGGACGACGGTGCGCGCACTGAATGTGGCGTCCGTTGACGTCGGCAACCAGGCGACGGCGGTTATCCGACCGGAACGGCTCTCTGTCGAATCGACGTTCTCGGCCAACGAGGGCAATGTCATCGAAACCGAAACGCTCGACGCAATTTATTTCGGCGACCACGTCCGACTGCGTTGCCGTGGCCCGGGACAAGCCGAGTGTTTCGTCAAAGTTCCCCTCGAACACGATTGGCGGTCGCACGTTCGTCAGGGAAACCGGATTGCGCTGTCGTTCCGGGAGGATCACCTGAAGATCTTGAGCTGACTGTCTAGTTTTTATCACTCAGTAGGAGGAGACAATGAAATCGAATTCGAAAATGATTTGCGCCGCGCTGCTCGCGTCTCTGTCGGTGGCAGCTTTCGCCGATGGTCTCACGACCGTCAACTATGGTGGCGCGGCCGGCAATGCTCAAAAGGCGGCGTGGGTGGACCCGTTCGCGAAGGAAAGCGGCATAGCGACGAATGCCATCCAGTACACGGGTGACATGGCCAAGGTCAAAGCGATGGTCGAGGCCAGAAATGTCACCTGGGATGTCTTGGAGGTGGAAGCGGCGGACGTCGGTCGCGGATGCCAGGATGGTCTCTTCGAGAAACTCGACTGGTCCAAGATCGCCAACAAGAGCGACCTGATGGCCGGAGCTGCCACGCCTTGCGCAGCCGGCACGTTCGTGTGGTCGACCGTGCTCGCATACAACCCCACGCTGACCAAGGGCGCGCCGCAAGGCTGGAAGGATTTCTGGGACGTCAAGAAATTTCCGGGAAAGCGGGGATTGAAGAAGGAGGCTCGTTATAACCTGGAGTTCGCGCTGATGGCTGACGGGGTGGCGCCGAAGGACGTCTACACGGTGCTCGGCACGTCCGCGGGTGTCGAACGCGCGTTCAAGAAGATGGACGAACTCAAGCCCTACATCCAGTGGTGGGAGGCTGGCGCGCAGCCTCCGCAATTCCTGATTGCGGGTGACGTCGCGATGTCGACCGCATATAACGGTCGCATCGACGCGGCAGTGCGTGAAGGAAACAAGAATCTCGGTATTGCGTGGGATCAGAGTATTTACGAACTCGATTTCTTCGTCATTCCGAAGGGCTCGAAGAACAAGGAAGCGGCCGAAAAATACATCTCGTATGTGCTCAAGCCCCAGGCACAAGTCGCGTTCGCGCAGAAGATTCCGTATGGTCCGACCAACAAGGCAGCGCTGAAAATGCTCGATGCGGCAACACAGGCAGCGCTTCCCAATTCAGCGAAGAATGGCAAAACCGCCATTCCCAACAGTGTCGAGTTCTGGACGGACCACGGCGACGCACTGGAGCAGCGCTTTACGGCTTGGGCCGCGAAGTAACGACCGGGGGAAGAAGCATGAGCACCATAACTTCTCGGCAACAGAGCTGGGATACACGCCAGCTCAAGCGGTCGCTGCGAGCCGTTCAGTTTCGAAAGGAGGTCGTGGCGTTTGGACTGGTGGCGCCCCTCGTTCTGTTCATCCTGCTTGTGTTCGTGATGCCGGTCGCATCGATGATTTCTCGATCGGTTCAAAGTCCCGAGGTGGTCGATGCATTGCCGAAGACGACCTCGGCATTGCGCCACTGGGATGGCAAGTCACCCGTTCCTGCCGAGGCTTACCGTGCGCTGGTGCTCGACGTGGAGAGCAACGGTGGCGACAACGATACCGGCACCGCCGCCGGTCGGCTGAACGGCCTGAAGGATGGGTTCCGGTCGTTGTTTTACAAGACGACCAGCGCGCTTCCTTTCACCGATGACGATGCGGCGATTTCCGCGCAGGATATGCAAAGGCGCCTGATCGAAGTCGACCCGCGCTGGGCCGATACAAGCTACTGGCAGGCGATCGCAAGCGTATCGTCCCGTTACACGAGCCAGTATCTCCTTGCCACGATCGACTATCGTGAGGACTCGGGCGGCCGCATCGTGCCGGTCGAGAACGGCGCGTCCGCATACCGTGCGGTGTTCATGCGGACCTTCGTGATCAGCGGGCTTGTGACGCTTGCGGCGCTGGTGCTGGGTTATCCGCTCGCTTACTGGATCTCGATTCTGCCGGCTCGAAAGGCGAATCTCGTCATGATCCTGGTGCTTCTGCCGTTCTGGACGTCGATTCTCGTGCGGATCTCGGCGTGGATCGTCATTCTCCAGGGGGCGGGCCTCGTCAACAAGGCGTTGATGGCGCTGCAGGTGATTTCGACGCCCCTGTCGCTCCTGTTCAATCGGACGGGGGTGTTGATCGCGATGACGCACATCTTGCTGCCATTCATGATCCTGCCGCTCTACAGCGTGATGAAGTCGATTCCTTCTAGCTACACCAAAGCGGCCATTTCTCTTGGCAGTCATCCCTTCGGGGCATTCTGGAAAGTCTACGTGCCGCAGACGCTTCCCGGTGTCGGCGCGGGCGGGTTGCTGGTATTCATTACCTCGCTGGGCTATTACATCACCCCGGCGCTGCTCGGTGGCGCCGGCGACCAGATGGTCAGTTACTACATCGCGTATTTCACCAACGTGGCCCTGAATTGGGGGATGGCCTGTGCGCTCGGTGCGGTCCTTCTCCTGGTGACGCTGGTGCTCTTCGCGCTCTATCGAAGGATCGTCGGTTCGGAAATCAAGGTGGCTTAGCATCATGAAAACTCACGTGCCGCGTTTCGCGCCCTACATGTCGACGCCGGAAATCGTATGGCATTACGCACTGCGATCGGCAAACGTCGTGGTGCTACTGTTTTTGATTTTGCCGATCCTGGCGATCATTCCGCTTTCGTTCAACGAGAACTCATTTCTCGTCTATCCGATACACGGATTCTCGTTCAGGTGGTATCACAATCTGTTCACGTCCACGGACTGGGCGCGCGCCGGCGCAAACAGCTTCATCGTGACGCCGATCGCGACGGTCGTTGCAACCATCCTCGGAACGCTGGCGGCATTGGGATTGAACAAGGCATCGTTCAGGGGCAAGGGTTTGCTGGTCGCCGTCCTGATCTCGCCGATGATCGTCCCGGTCATCGTCACCGGCGTCGGGATGTACCTGCTGTTTGCCCGATGGGGACTGGCCGGAACGTATGCCGGACTGATATTCGGGCATACGGTGATCGCCGCGCCGTTCGTCGTGGTCACGGTCAATGCGACGCTTGCCGGCTTCAACCAGAACTATGTGCGAGCCAGCCTGAGCCTGGGGGCATCGCCGGTACGAACATTTTTTGCCGTTACGTTGCCGATCATTGCGCCAGGGGTGATTTCCGGCGCGCTGTTTGCGTTCGCTACGTCGCTGGACGACGTCGTGATCACGATGTTCATCGCCGGTCCGACTCAGGGAACGCTTCCGCTTCAGATGTTCATCGGGATTCGCGAAAACATCACGCCCACGGTCGCCGCGCTCGCGTCCATTTTCATCGTCTTCTCAAGTCTGCTGCTGATCACCATGGAATGGTTGCGTTCCCGATCCGTCGCGAGGCAGATGTTGACCTGACGTTGCCTGCGCCGGCGATGATCGGATTTGCCCTGGTGGAGGCAAGTGTCCGGAACGACGCGCAGATGTCATGCAAATAATCCAGGAGGCAAGATGTCGGCAGGAGAGATCAACGAAGCCCGCTTGACGCAATCGGTTGGCGAGTTCGACTATATCGTGGTCGGAGCAGGTACGGCTGGCTGCGCGGTCGCGAATCGCTTGAGCGAGGACGATGACGTATCCGTGCTGCTGATCGAGGCGGGCGGGAAGGACAACTACCACTGGATTCATATTCCGGTGGGGTATCTCTATTGCATCGGAAACGCACGGACCGACTGGCGTTACAAGACCCGTGACGAGGCGGGATTGAACGGCAGGGCGCTGTCCTATCCAAGAGGCCGGGTTCTGGGTGGGTGCTCGTCGATCAACGGCATGATCTACATGCGCGGTCAGCGAGAGGATTACGACGGGTGGGCGCGAATGACGGGCGATTCGTCCTGGCGATGGGACTCGGTGCTCGAAACGTTCAAGAAGAGCGAGGACTATCACGGCGGTGCAAGCGATGCTCATGGCGCCGGCGGCCCGTGGCGCGTAGAAAAGCAGCGACTGAAATGGGACATTCTCGAAACGTTCGCGCAAGCCGCCGAGCAGACCGGCATACCCGCAACGGACGATTTCAATCGCGGCGACAACACCGGCGTCGGATATTTCGACGTCAATCAGAAGCACGGCATTCGCTGGAATGCATCGAAAGGTTATCTTCGACCCGTGGCGAAGCGGGGGAACCTGACGATTCTGACGAACGCGCAGACCCGACGACTCCTGTTCGAGAACAAGCGCTGCACCGGAATCGAGTTTCGTCACGGCGGCGAATCGCGCATTGCCAAGGGAAAGCGTGAAGTGATCCTGTGTGCCGGCGCGGTCAATTCTCCGCAATTGCTGGAATTGTCGGGAATCGGAAATGCCGATCGTCTGGCGAAGCTTGGAATCGAGGTGGTGGAGGATCTGCGCGGCGTCGGCGAGAATCTGCAGGATCATCTGCAATTGCGCATGGCATTCAAGGTTGAAGGTGTGCGGACCTTGAACACGCTCAGTGCTCACTGGTGGGGCAAGCTGATGATCGGTCTCGAGTACGGACTGTTCAGAAGCGGGCCGATGGCGATGGCGCCGTCGCAGCTCGGCGTGTTTGCGAAGTCGGACCCGAACGATAAAACGCTGTCGCGCCCCGACGTCCAGTACCACGTGCAGCCGCTGTCGCTCGAACGGTTCGGCGAACCGCTGCATCCGTTCGACGCATTTACGGCGTCCGTTTGTCAATTGCGGCCATCGTCGCGGGGTAGCGTGCACATCACGTCGAATGATCCGCTGATGGCACCGAGTATTGCGCCCAACTATCTGTCGACGGAGGAAGACCGCCACGTCGCGGCCAACGCGCTGCGACTGACCCGGCGCATTGTTGCGGCACCCGCGCTCGAGCGGTTTCGCCCGCAGGAAATTCTGCCCGGCATTCAATTCCAGACTGAGGAGGAGTTGCAGTATGCAGCCGGCAACGTCGGAACAACCATCTTTCATCCGGTTGGAACCTGCCGGATGGGAAGGGCGGACGATCCAGGCTCGGTCGTCGATTCCCGGCTTCGCGTGCGCGGCGTGAGCGGCTTGCGGGTCGTCGATGCGTCGGTCATGCCGACGATCACGTCCGGCAATACTAATTCGCCGACGCTGATGATCGCGGAGCGCGCTAGCGAGATGATTCGTGCAGATCGAAAGCGGGAAGGCAGGTCGGCGGAGACAATTCGTGGCGGAGTATTGTCGACATGACGCATAGACACTGGCGTAGAGAAGATTAATTTCGTCACTGCGGAATCCCGGTCGATCCGCCTGGTTATGCGAAATGGGCGGAGCAGTGGCTTGCGCTCGGTGCGCAGATCGTCGGCGGCTGTTGCGGAATCGGCCCGGGCCACATCGCGGCATTGCGCGACGCGGTCGATGCACGCGGTGCCCGGCATACCGGGTTCGGCGAATGAAGATCGACGGCCTGGACCAGAAGATAATCGACGCGTTGTGTGCCGATGCGCGGATTCCGCTCGCGGTGCTGGCCGACAGGATCGGTCTGTCCAGGCAGGCGGTCCGGAACCGGATCGACCGGCTCGAAGCGCTGAACATCATTGCGGGCTATACGGTGCGGCTCGCATTGCCCGACGATGTCGTGCCGGTGCGCGCCATGATGCTTGTGTATCGCAAGGACCGGATGCGCGGCGCGGACGTGCTGGCCGCACTCGAGCGGATCGCCGAGGTGCGCGATTGCGCGGTCCCCAGCGGTGAGGTCGATTTGCTGGTGCAGATAGAGGCGCCCACGCACGAGCGCATCAGCGATATCTGGGCGACGATCAGTGCGATGGATGGTGTGCAGAATATGACGACCAGCTTCGTGCTCGATTCGGTCGTTCATAAGCGGTGACCAGCACTCCTGAGAGCGTCGAGATGTGAGCTAGGTTGGATTTGCGATTACTCGCTGCGGCCCGAAATAAGGTTTGCATTGGTCCACGATGTCACGTCGGTGACCGGAATGGCGTGGTGTTGATTGAACGTCCCACTCTTGTCCCATGCGCCCCCCCGTCCTAAAGCAAACGCCGCACGATACTTCCGCCTCATGTTGTGCCGGTCGCGCGCCAGCTCATCCAACAAATACTGCACGGTCCACTCCGAACGACTGAAAGGGCGGCCGAGGGCCGCTTGCAGCTTGTCTGCGACCTCCCCGTAAGTCACGGTGTCGCCGGCCAGATAGACGATCTCGTTCCGGATGCGGGGTTTGGCAAACACGATCGCGGCAATCAGCGCTCCGATATCCTCGGGCGTTGTCAGCGTCACGGCGGTGTCGAGGCTGCCCAGCGCGTGGACCGCGTCGTTTTGAAGATCAATGGCACCGAAGTCCGGTTCGAACAGGTAGACCGTGGACATGCCGGTCGAGATGATGACCCACTCGGTCTCGTGCTGACTGCGCAGCAACTCGCGCACGTCCAGCTGGGCATCGAAGATGTCCTGCGGACTGCCGCGACCGATCACCGCGTCCGCGTCATCGGCTTGATCTCGGCAAGAACTGGTTTCACCTCGTCGGCATCGATGAACGACGTGGGGCGACCGAGTACTGTTGCTGGATTCATGCGCCGACATCCACGACGATGCGCCCGCGCACCTTGCCGCCGATCAGTTCTTCGGCGAGCGGGATGACATCCCCGAGGCCGACCTGGTGGCTGATCGTGCCGAGCTTCTCCACATCGAGGTCGGATGCGAGCCGGCGCCATGCTTCCAGCCGGTCGGCGCGCGGGCACATCACACTGTCGATGCCGACGAGCGTCACGCCACGAAGGATGAACGGCGCGACGGTGGCCGGGAAGTCCATGCCGGCGGCCAAGCCGCAGGCCGTCACTACGCCGCGATAGCGCGTGGTCGCGCACACGTTGGCGAGGACGTGGCTGCCGGCCACGTCGACGGCGCCGGCCCAGCGTTCCTTGCCGAGCGGCTTGCCGGGTGCGCTGAATTGACCGCGATCCAGGATCTCCGCCGCACCGAGTTGCCGCAGGTAGTCGGCATCGGCCGGGCGGCCCGTCACGGCGACGACGCGATACCCGAGCCGCGCGAGGAGGGCCGTCGCGACGCTGCCCACGCCGCCGGCCGCGCCCGTCACCACGATCTCGCCGTCGCCAGGGCGCACCCCGTGCCGTTCCAGCGCCATCACGCACAGCATCGCGGTGTAGCCGGCCGTGCCGATGGCCATGGCCTGTTGCGGCGAAAACGCGGACGGCAGCGGCACCAGCCAGTCGCCGTCGACCCGCGCCTTCTGCGCGAGGCCGCCCCAGTGCGTTTCGCCGACGCCCCAGCCGTTGAGCACGACCTGATCGCCGGCGCGGTAATCCGGGTGCGTGCTCGCTTCGACTTCGCCCACGAGGTCGATGCCCGGCACCATCGGGAACTTGCGCACGACCGGGCTCTTGCCGGTGATCGCCAGCCCGTCCTTGTAGTTCAGCGTCGAATAGCCCACGCGGATCGTCACGTTGCCGGCGGGCAACTGCGCGTCGTCCAGCGTGTGCAGCCGTGCGTGCTGGCCGGTTTCGTCCTTGTCGATCACGATACCCTGGAACATGCGTCCTCCTTTCTAGACTGATCGTCTAATTAATCGTAAAAAAATTCAGCGGCGAGGCAATCCATTGAAGAAAAACTGCGCGAACAGCGCGAGCGGCCCGTCGCTGCGTTCGAGCTTCGCGCGCAGCACCGCACCTTCCCAGCCGATCCAGAAGAACGCGGCCAGCGCGGCGGGGTCGGCGGACTCCGCCAGTTCGCCCGCCTGCTGCGCGGCGTCCAGGCATTCGGTCAGACGGCGCTGCCAGTCTTCGAACGTCGCGCGCAGACGGGCGCGGAAGCTTTCCGGCAGCGTGCCCATTTCCTGGCCGAGGTTGCCGATCAGGCAGCCGCGGTTGTACGCATGGCGGGCCATACCGTCGCGGGCGTCGTCGACGAACGCGCGCACGCGCGCTAGTGGCGAGCTGTCCAGCTGGCTGAAATGGCGGTCGAGCTTGCGGGCGAAGAACTCGGCGTAGTGGTCGATCAGTTCGAGACCGAACGCTTCCTTGCTGTCGAAGTAGTGATAGAAGGAGCCCTTCGGCACGCCGGCGCGCCCAAGGATCTCGTCGAGCCCGGTGGCGGAAAAGCCTTTTTCGGTGAGGATCTCGAGCCCGGTGCGCAACAGCATGTCGCGCGTGGCGACGAGGTCTTCGTGCTGCTTCGGGGGCCTGCCGCGGCGGCGAGGCGGATCAGTTCGAACGTCCATGTTCGAATAATAGACCATTCGTCTCAAAAATCAACCGTTCGTATGTCTGACCTGACGTTTCGTGTAGCCAATTGCTAACAAACCTGCTGGAAAACGCAATCGATCATGGGCGACCCGGAGCGAACGTCGTAATAACGACGCACGGGCTCGACGGCACGGTACAGCACATGACCGAGATAGCTCGGCAGCGCCGGCGCCGCATTGCTCTTTCGGTACAGGCGGCTGTCACCGTCGCTTTTCGATTCATGCGTTTGGTTGCTGCGCGGCTGGCCGTGCCAGTTGCCCGGCGGCCGGTCGTCGTCGCTACCATCTTTGCGACGGATGCTCTTGTGGCTAGCCCAGGCCTGAATCAGCGTGCCATCGACGCTGAAATGTTCGCCAGACAGCAGGCCCCGTTTCTGCGCCGTTTCCACCGTCGCGTTGAACAGCTCCGTCACCGCGTCGAATTCCAGTAGCCGATCCCGGTTCTTGATGAACACCGAGTGATTCCATACCGTTTCCTCGATCGGCAGGCCGACGAACCAACGGAACAGCAGGTTGTACGAGATCTGCTCAACCAGTTGCCGCTCGCTACGGATGCTGTACAGCACTTGCAGCAACATCGCCCGCACCAGCTTCTCAGGCGCGATGCTCGGTCGGCCTCCCTTCGCCTCGACTTCGTACATTGCCGAGAACTTCGCATCCATCTTCGACAGCGCTTCGTTCAGCCATATCCGAACCTGGCGCAGCGGATGGGCCTGCGGAACAAATTCTTCTAGCCTCATCGTGCTGAACAACGACTTGTTGTAACCGTCCGCACCTCGCATCGGCCTGCTCTTCCGTGATCTCGGGAACCTACATCGTGCAGGACCGACCGGGGTATTCCAACAGCCTGCTAGAGGTGGTCTCGCTGTCCGGATTTGCTAGATCACTCTATCGACGCGTTTTACCATGACGGGCTTTTACCGATGCCGCCATTTTAATGGCCCTATTAGACTGCGGCTTACTTCGGTCTGCTGCGAGACTCCGTAGCGCGGCCATCGGTCTGGCTAATCACATCGTTTCGGGCACGCCATCCTTCTTCCATGACACCGTTACATCATCGACTGAAGCTGCGACACATCGCGATTATTATCGAGGTCGCCCGCCAAGGCAGCCTGCTCAAAGCGGCGGATGTGCTTTCGGTTAGCCAGTCGGCGGTGTCGAAATCGCTGGCGGAAACGGAATCCATCATCGGTGCGCAGTTGTTCGAGCGCACGCCGTCCGGCATGCGTGCGACGTCATTCGGCCAGGTGCTGGTCCGTCACGGCCATCTGATTCTGGGAGACGTTCAGCGCGCGCAGGAAGAACTGGAAGCGCTTCGCAACGGCGATACCGGTGCGATCTCTGTCGGTGTATTCCTGCCGCTCGGCTGGTGGGGCGCGCTTGCCGATTGCGTCAATGCGTTTCGCGCGGCGTTCCCTCGTGTACGCGTGTCGTTACGCGAGGATGCGATGGAAAATATGATCGAACGCCTCGATCAGGACACGCTGGACGTCGTCATCGGGCGACTTGCAAGCGGACACTTCAGCGACAACTATCAGGCTGCGAAACTGCGCGACGACCATCCCTGCTTCGTTGCCCGCAAGGAGCATCGTCTTCTGGACGGACCCGCCACGCTTGAAAATCTGCTGGATTTTCCGCTGATATTGCCCGCGCAGCCCAACATCGTTCGCCAACAGTTGGAGTTCGCGGTACGGGAAATGGGGATGCGCGTGAAAGCCGACATCGTTTCATCGCACATCTCCCACCTCATGCTCAGGACCGTTGGGGAAAGCGATGCGCTGCTGCTTGTGCCGGGATGCGTATCGACCGATCTGGCCGACTCCTACGGTCTGCGTCCCGTCGACTGCCGATTGCCTTTTCACCTGGGGCCGCTCGTTGCCGTCACGAGGGCCGACAAGCCGCCGACGCCCGCGCTCGCCCAGTTCATGAAGGTGGTTCTGGCCAAGCTCGGCCTGGACCGCGAATCGGCATCGCAAAGCGATGCGGACCAGGATGCCGCCCGGCACATCCGTGACTGACGGCACGGCCAACGGAGTTCGTTAGCGCGGAAAGGGCGCGCCCCGCCTTTTGAGCATCGCGAGCAAGACGAATAGCGCAATCATCGGCATCGTCGCCCATCCGAGGATGGTCAGCGCATTGCAACCGCGGGCAAGCAACGCACCTACGACGGCTGGCCCGATCACGGAGCCGGCTCGCCCGCATGCGGCGGCATATCCGATGCCGGCCGTACGCAATTCGGTGGGATAGATGCGCACGGCAAGCGCGGCTTGTCCAACGCAGATGGCTCCCGTCGCGGCGCCGATGCCGGCGACGAACAGCAGCGCGGCCACTTCGCCGTGGAGTCCGCCCAATGTCAGCCCCGCCACGCACGCAATGCCGAGAGCCGTCAGCGACATAAGCACCGTTTCCTCGGCTATGCGCCCGGCCGACGCAACCAGCGCGACACTGCCAACCATGCCGCCCGCCGACGCTGCCATCGCGCCAAGCGCTGCCGTGGCGGGCGCGAATCCGAAAGATACGAGGAAGGTCGGAATCCAGAACAGTAACGCATAGGCAAGGAGAAAGCCCAGGCATGCAAGAGCGAAGAGGAGATAGCTCGATAGCGTGTACGGCGCACGCACCATCGCTCGCAGAAACGGTTGCCCATCTGCGCGGCCGTTGCAGACGACGGTCGCAGCGGGCGTGGCGGGCATCGCATTCGGCGGATCCCGCAGCAGCACGTGCGCAGCGCGCAAGAGCAGCAACGGCAGGATACCCCCGACGATGAAGATGGCCTGCCAGCCGAAATGCGCAATCAGGAGCGCTGCCATGCCGCCACCGATGGCGCCTCCCGCCGAAATCCCCGTCGCCACGCCGGCCGCCACCGCGGAGCGGCGGCCCGCGCTCGCGTGCCCGGTGGCGCCCGCAATGGTGGCGGGCACCGCGAGACCGAGAAACAGCGCCGTCAGGAGCCGCAGCACGGACATTTCCACGATCGATCCCGCAGCGGCACTCGCCAGCGAAAGCAGCGCGAAGCCGATCATCGATGCGGTCACGAGCCGATGGCGGCCGAACCGGGTGACCGCTCGCCCGCTCAGCAGATAGCCGATCACCGCGCCGAGGCTCGTCATCATGAACGCGGGAGTCAGTGCAGCAGGCGGAAGGCTCCATCTTGCGGCGACCGTCGGGGCCACGTACGAGATCGCGGCGGTATCGAAACCGTCGACAGCCATGATCGAAAAGGCCGTGATGCCGGCGAGCCACGTTCTGCGCGGACCGCGGATGTTATCCGTGGCGCCTGGCGATGCGGAAAGAGGGTGGGTCATGTCAGGCTCAGAAGGCGTGTTGAATGCTTAGCGCAGCGGACGTTTGCACGGCGGAACCGGACGGCTCGGCCAGTGTGGAGTTGATGCGAGCCAACGCACTGCGCCCGGAGGCGCGCTGCCATGCGAGTGTCGCGTAGACGGACGTGCGCTTCGACAGGTTGTATGTCAGCGTTCCGGCCAGCTGGTTCGCGTGGTTGTTGTCGAGCGGTGCATTGCCGCCCATGTACGTGTAGGTGCCGGCGATGTTCCAGAACGGCGAAATTGCGTAGCTGATGCTCGTGTCCACGCTGTCGATCTGCGCCCCGGTGCTCGTGTTGCGCGAAACGGTGCCGAGCAGCGCGACCTGGGTGCGCCCGAACCGGTAGCGTCCGCCGATGCCGGTATTTCGGATGCCCGCGTTGCCGTGCTCGATGAGCGGCGAGCGGGCGTACGTATACGCTGCGCCGATGCTGCCGTTCGCAAACTGATAAGCCACGCTGAAGCTCGAACCGCTCGAATTCGCGAATTGCCCTGGCACTCCGCCGAAGCTGTACATCGCGCCGAACGTCCATCCGTCGAAGGGCATGCTCTTGAATTTCACCGCGTTGTTGAGGGCTTCTCCGTTGAGTCGGTCGAAGTCGTACGCCTGCCGGACGACGTAAGGCACGCCGAAGGAGGCGAACGGCCCCATGTGCGCGCCCCAGATGCCCTGATAGAACGCACCGGAGTACTGCTGGAGCGTGAGCGTATCGAACATGAAGTCCCGCTGTTGTCCGAAGGTCAGCGTGCCGTATGGAGTTACGAGGCCGACATACGATTCGCGCGAGAACAGGCTGCCCGACGCGCCCAGTACGGCGCCGTTGTTCATGCCGAATAGCGTACCGAGCATGAACAGCGATTTGTATCCGCCGCCCAGGTCTTCCTGGCCGCTGAATATCAGCGAGTTCGGGCGTAGCACCCCGGCCGGCAGTGCGTAGACGCTCGAATGGCCGCCCACGTTGCTGGTGTACGCAACGCCCTCGCCGAGCACACCGGAGATCGACACGCTGCTTTGCGCAACGGCGGGCGGTATCCATCCGATACTCAACGCAAATGCTGCATAGCGGAAGTGAACGCTTCGAAACATGGGGCCTCCTTTTGTAGTTGGGAATCGGGACGTTGCATGTGGACGGCCCATGCTGCGACGCCACCTTCCGAAACAAAACGGAAATAAATTGCGCTCCCCCTTGAAAAACAGTCATGTCGCTGCGGCCTCGCGCATCGTGCGGGGTTGAGCGTTATTCACGTGGACGTGACGATATTTCCATCGTGTTCCCGGAAAAAATCGCCGACGATTTACGCTCGGACAACACTGGGGATCGTGCGGGGCGCGTCTGTGTGCGACGCACGGCCGTGTGGTTCCCGATCAAGGGGCGTTTGATGCAAACGATATTGGCGAGCTGCGAGCAAGGCGAATTGCTCGGTCGCAGCGTGGACGGTGCGCTGGTCTTCCAGGACATTCCCTATGCGAACGACGGCGGTCGCTATCGCGACTGCCTTCCTCCCGCGAGCTGGCAGGGCGTTCGCGATTGCACCGGTCCCGCGCCGGTCTTTCCGCAGTTGCCGAGCCGACTCGACTTCGTGATGGGCCCGACCGCGCAAGGTGTGCAGATGTCCGAAGACGCATATCGCCTGAACGTCTACACACCGTCGCTTGCCGGCAACTTGCCGGTGCTGTTCTGGATACATGGCGGCGGGTTCGTGACCGGCGGCGCCTTACCGTGCTACAGCGGAACCGAACTCGCCCGGTCCGGGCGCGCGGTTGTCGTTACCTTCAACTACCGGCTCGGGATTCTCGGCAATCTGTGTATGCCCGGCGTGGCGGCCGGCAACTTTTCGGTAACGGACATCCTGCGTGCGCTCGACTGGGTTCGCAGCAATATCGAGCGATTCGGCGGTAATCCCGAAGCTATTACATTTGCGGGCCAATCGGCCGGTGCGTGGTACACGAGGATGCTCATGGGGATGAAGGAAACGGCCGGTCTCGCGCGCTCCGCTGCCGTACTCAGCTTGCCCGGCCTCCCGCCTCTCCTGCCCGAGGAGGCGCATCGGATCGCATCGGACTTTTGCGCACTCGCCGAATTTCACGACCCCGCTGTCGATCTGCGAAATGCGCCGGTACAGGTGCTGCTGGATTTGCAAGCGAGGCTGCTCGCGTCGCGCGCGGGCTTCGGCACAGTACCGGTGGGCTTCATGCCCGTCGCGGTCAATCGCGTCGCGGCGGATCCCGTGAAGCAGTCGTTGCGGTTTGCGCCAAAGCCCGTGATGATCGGTTGGACGCGCCACGAAACCGGCAGCTTCTTCGCGAGCAACCCGGCAGCCGTGGATGCGACGCGAAGCATGGTCGAGCGCGTATTCCACGCTGAACTGGGCGAGGCTGGGACGCGCCATTACGAGCGTGTCATGCAGCAGCGTCCGGGAAGCACGCCCTACGCGGCATTGGTCGAACTGACGTCGTATGCAATCTTCAAGCGACCCGCAATCGAGGCAGCAGGTTCGCTGGCGAAAGCCGGCAGCGATGTCTACGGCTACCAATTCGACATCGCGTCTCGTCAGCCGCATGTGGGCGCTGGCCATTGTTTCGAGTTGCCCTTCGCTTTCGGCAATTTCGACGACTGGACCGACGCACCCATGCTGGCCGGGACAAACCGTGCTTTCGCGAACGATCTCTCCGGCATGATGCGGTCCTATCTGATGAATTTCATCGAGACGGGAGACCCGAATGGTGACGATCTGCCCGCATGGACCCGTTGCGGACCCGATCGTATCGATGCGATGCACTTTGCCGAATGGGTATCGTGCTATACGGAACGTCCGGGGTTCTCAGCACCGGAGACGCTGTCACGTTAGCGGAGTAGGTTCACGAGGGGCACAGGCACTGTCACGTTAGCAAGGTATGACGGAATGAAGACGACATCGCTCTATCGTGGACATCGATTTCCGGCGGCCATCATCAGCCTGGCCGTGCCGCTGGCATTTTTGCTTCCCGCTTAGCCTGCGCGACATCGAAGAACTGCTGTTCGAGCGCGGCGTCGTGGTCAGCTACTCGTATCGTACCCACGGAGAAAATGGTTGACTCGCTCGGCAATACGCAAGTCGTCTTTGTGTGGACATCCCTGGTTTTGACCCATTGGAACGAAGTCGCAGCGAGTGGGCGACTTCACGGAACGGGCATCGGCCTCATAGCGCCATGCGCGCGTAGTGGTGCCGAGAAAGTACCTCTTGAGGCCTTATGTCTTGCGAGCATCATGGCGCCCTTCGTCCATCTTCGCGACCGCCTCTTTCAGCAGCCCGCGCAACCAGGTGAGTCCGGGGTCCGAGGTCCGATGCTTGTGCCATTGCATCGCCTGCTCCAGCGTCGGAACCGGCACCGGCGCCTCGCGCAGCACGATGGGCAGGCTGCGTGCGGCCTCTTCGGCGAGCCGTCGGTGCATGGTGGCGATCCGGTTCGTGCCGACCAGCAGATGGGCCGGCGACACGAAGCTGTACGTGCTCGCCTCGACGCGCCTCACGACGCCGAGCCGCTGCATGAACCAGTCTTCGAGCGTCGTCTGTGCGTCGCCGACCTGCACGATGACGTGCCCGGCCGCCATGTAGCGCTCGTTCGTCATCTCGCCCTGCGAGAGGGGGCTGTGGTTCCACACCACACAGCAGTAGGTTTCCTCCAGCAGCACCTCGGCCGGATGCTCGGTCGAGCAATACTCCTTGGGGATGATCAGCAGATCCGCTTCGCCGCGTTCAAGCACGCGGTGGGGATAAGCGACTTGCGGACGTAGCTCGAATCGGATGCCGGGTGCTTCCTTGTAAGCGAGCGCGAACAGGTGCGGCATGAGCGTCGTCATCGTGTAGTCCGAGACGAACAGGCGGAACAACCGATTCGCTTGCGCTGGCACGAATTCGGGATGGGCAGCCACCGTCGCGTCGACGCGCACGAGAATGTCGCGCACGGCGTCTTTGAGCGCCTCGGCGCGGGGCGTCGGTTCCATCTTGCGGCCGACCTGCACCAGCAGTTCGTCGTTGAAGTAGTCGCGCAACCGCGAAAGCGCGTTGCTCATCGCCGACTGGCTCAGATGGATCTTTTCGGCCGCCCGGCTGATGTTCTGTTCGCTCAGGAGCGCGTCGAGCGCAACGAGCAAATTGAGGTCGAGCTTGTTGAACCGCATGTGTGCTGTCTCCGTTGTCCTCTTCGCTGCCGCGTGACCGCCGGATGCACTATCAGGGTTTAACCTGAAAGTATTGACGCCGTCGATATCGGCAATGGATCGAATCCATTTTTGGGATACATCGGCCTATCTTAACCTAGCGCTATCTCGACGCGACGGCTGCCGACGCATCGCATCGGGAGGCCAGCGTCAGGGCATTTCAGGTCGAACGTACCGCTGTACCTCGGCCGTGTGCACCGCGCTTTCCACTATTAAAAGAGATGACCGGAGGTGCAAACGCGCCCCGAGCAGGAGGAGACAGCATGTCCACGAAACTGATCGCAGCCGTTGTCGGTTGCGCCGTGTTGGCGACCGGTTCGATGAAGGAAGCGCAGGCATTCGAAGGCGGGATTTCACCGTATCCGGCCGGAGCGGTGGGGACGAACATCGCCAACCTGCCACCGATCCCGGGCTTGTTCGCACTCGAACAGTTCAACTACAGCTTTGCGAACGGCCTCTACGGCAACGACGGCAAGAAGCTGCCGATTCCGTTCCATACGTCGGTGCTCTCGGAAACCACGCGCCTGCTGGCGGCGTATCCGTTCCACCTGCTCGGCGCAAACGTCTATACGCAGTTGGTCATTCCCGTTGTGTCCTTGCACAGCACGGTGTTCGGGCAGTCGGGCACACAGAACGGCCTCTCCAACATCACGCTGACGCCTGTGTTGCTGCAATGGAATCTCTCGCCGAACCTGGCGATCGCGTCGGGCATCGACGTTGCGTTCGAGACGGGTTCCTATAGCCCAGTCAAGTCGAGCGTCGCGGTGGGGTACACCTCGGTGCAGCCGGTGATCTCGATTCGCTACAACGTTCCCAACGGAATCGACGTCGCACTCGCGAACCGCTTCCTACTCAACCTGAAGAACGGCGCGACGGACTACAGCTCGGGCGACGGTTACGTCGCCGAGTTCAACGCCGGCTGGAACTTCGGCCCATGGAAGCTCGGCGTCGTCGGCGCGTACCTGAACCAGTTCAGCGACGACAAGGCCGGCGGCGTGCGCGTGGGCAATCGCATGCGCACTTTCGGCATCGGCCCGTCGGTCGTGTACGACGCCAGAAGCTGGAACGTCAACCTCAATTATCAGCAAGGCATTTATGCCGCCAACACGGCCAAGAGCAGCAGTGTCTGGCTGAACATCGCCATCCCGTTGTGGGCAGGCTTCGGGCGCAAGGGCTGAGCATCGTCTCGCGTGCCGGACAGCGCGCGAGAACCCGGTCGTCAGCACCGTCATCGAGCAATACGCAATTTCAATCGAGGCAATCAGCATGTTCCGATACTTTCCTACCAACTATGTCTGGAATCTGTCCGTCAATCTCGCCATCGAAATGGGTGCGCGCATCGGCGAAATCGAGGACATGTGCGGTCCGCTCCAGGAAGCGGCCAGGCAGCCGGACGCGGACGGCACACGTGCGTTTCGCGAAGCGTGGGTCGACAAGGCCGATCGTCTTTGCGATCTCGCGCGGGACGACGAGGCCCTGGGGCGGCTGCTGTCGGCGGGCGAGAAATACAAGCGTGCCGCGATCTACCTGATCACGGCCGAGCGCATGCTCGCGCACGATGCCCCGGGGCGCCTCGAGCTGTACCACCGCTCGCTCGATACGTTCGACAAGGGCATCGTGCTCGCCGGCGACAACTGCGAGCGCGTCGCGATTCCGTACGGCGACACTCATCTTTCCGGACTCCTTGTGAAAGCGAAGAGCGCCGATGCGCGCAGTCCACTGCTCGTGCAGGTCAACGGGCTCGATTCGACCAAGGAAATGAAGTACTTCGTGGGCTTGCCGGCATGGCTGGCCGCGCGCGGCGTATCGTCGTTGATTGTCGACCAGCCCGGTACCGGCGAAGCGTTGCGGCTGCACGGCCTGAATGCCGTGTACAACTCGGAGGTCTGGGCGAGCAAGATCGTCGACTGGCTCGAAAGCCGAGACGACGTCGATCCGAAGCGGATCGGCATGGAAGGCGTGTCGCTCGGCGGCTACTACTGCCCGCGCGCAGTCGCTTTCGAGCCGCGCTTCGCTTGCGGTGTGGTGTGGGGCGCCAACCACGACTGGCGCGACGTCCAGAAAAAGCGCCTGCAGCGCGAAGGCAACTTCCCGGTGCCGCACTACTGGAAGCACGTCTGCTGGGTCTGGGGCGCGAAGGATATCGACGACTTCATGCGCATCGCCGAAGACGTGCATCTCGACGGCGTGCTCGATCGCATCAAGGTGCCGTTCCTCGTCACGCATGGCTCGCAGGATTCGCAGATTCCGGTCGCCTGGGCGCACCGCACCTACGAGCAACTCGTGAACAGCCCCAAGCGAGAACTCAAGATCTTCACCGAGCGTGAAGGCGGCGTTCAGCATTCGAGCTTCGACAACTCGATCAACGCGGGGCACTTCATCGCCGACTGGATCGCCGAAACGCTCGGCGGACGCACCTCGCTCTGACTCATTCACCCATCTCAAGCACGCACATCTCATGAACATCATCGGACCCGATACGCTGGTTTTCGGCGTGGACGACGTCGCCGCCTGCAGCCAATATCTGCTTGACTACGGGCTGCTGCCGGTGCGCAGCGACGACACCGGCGGCCGTTTCGAGGCACTCGACGGAACGGGCATCGACATCGCGCGCCGCGACGATCCGGCGTTGCCGCCTGCGCTCGGCACGGCAAGCATGCTGCGCAAGACGATTTACGGCGTCGCCGATGCCGCGACGCTCGATGCCATCGCGGCGGAGCTGCGCCGCGACCGCGAAGTGAACACACTCGCCGATGGATCGATCGAATCGCTCGACGACATGGGCTTCGCGATCGGCTTCCAGGTCACCACGCGCCGTTCGCTCGTGTTGCCCGCCGAGCCCGTGAATGCGCCGGGCGCGCCTGCACAGCGCGCGCCGAACGTCGTGGCGGTGAGCGAAGATGCCTTGCTGACTCCGCGCACGCTATCGCACGTCGTCTACTTCGTGCCGGATGCCGCGAAGGCCGAAGCGTTCTATGTGGAGCGTCTGGGCTTTCGCTGTACCGACCGATTCACGGGCGTCGGGCCGTTCCTGCAGCCGGCCGGCACGCTCGACCATCACACGCTGTTCATGATTCAGACGCCGCCGTTCATGAAGGGGTGCGAGCATTTCACGTTCCACATGGGCGGACCGACCGAGGTTCTGCAGGCGGGTACGCGTTTCGTCGCGAAGGGCTACCAGTCGTTCTGGGGGCCGGGGCGCCATCGCTTCGGCTCGAACTGGTTCTGGTATTTCAACAGCCCGCTCGGCTGTCACGTCGAGTACGACGCCGACATGGATCTGCACGACGATGCGTGGAACGCGCGCGAGGCGCCGATGGGCGCCGACGCATCGCAACTGTTCCTGTTCCAGCATCGCGAGAAGTGGGCGCCGGGCGGTCCTCCTGCGGGGGCAGCGGTGGCGAAGTCGGATTGACGGCGAGAATCGTTCTGCCATGTCCGAGACATACCCCGACCGTATTCCTCTCGCAAGCGTCGACGATCTGCCCGATCCCGGTGCGCGTGGTTTCGATCCCGGCGGGCAGGGGCACGACACGCTGTTCGTCGTGCGGCACGGCACGCAGGTTTGTGCGTATCGCGACGCGTGCCCGCACTTTTTCGGTGAAACGCAGATGGCCTGGCGCAAGGACGCTTACCTGAACGGCGACGGCACCCGCATCGTCTGCCACGCGCACGGCGCGCAGTTCGACATCGCAAGCGGCGAGTGCGTACTCGGCCCGTGCCTCGGCCAGCGGCTCACGCCCGTCGAGATCGACGTGACGGACGACGGCACCATCGTGCTGATTGCGACATGACACACCCACATCAGACATAACAAGGAGACATCCAGATGGCAGCCCCTCTTCAACACGTCCTCGTCATCGGCGGCGGTTTTTCCGGCATGGCGACGGCAATCCAGTGCGCGAAGCTCGGCCTCACCGTCGACCTCGTCGAGATCGACCCGGGCTGGCGCTCGTACGGTGCCGGCATCAGCATCGGCGGCCCCACGCTGCGCGCGCTGCGCACGATCGGCGTGCTCGATGCCTTCTTCGATCGCGGCCACGGCGGCGACGGCGTGAATCTGTTTACCGCCGGCGGCCAGCCCATCGGCACGCTGCCGACTCCGCGAGTGGCCGGCGAGGACGTTCCTGGCGGCGGCGCAATCATGCGCCCGGTGCTGGCCGATATTCTCGCCAAGGCTACACGTGCCGCGGGCGTGCGCGTGCAGCTCGGTTGTACCTTCTCGCGGATCGAGCCGCGCGGCGAACAGGTGGACGTGATGTTCACGAACGGCACGCACGGTACCTACGACCTCGTGGTCGGAGCGGACGGACTCTACTCGAAAGTCCGCGGCGTTGCATTTCCCGATGCGCCGAAGCCTCGCTATACGGGCCAGGGCGTATGGCGCGCCGTGGTGCCGCGACCGGCGGAGATCGCTTGCGCGACGATGTGGCTGGGGCCCCGGATCAAGGCGGGCGTCAATCCGGTTTCCCGGGACGAAATGTACGTCTTCGTCACCGAGGACAGGCCGACCAACGACTACATCGATCCTGCCGAATGGCCGCGCATGCTGTCCGAGTTGCTCGCATCGTTCGACGTGCCGCTGATCCAGTCCATCCGCGCCCAGATCGGCACCGAATCACGCGTCAACTATCGTCCGCTGGAAAGCCTGCTGCTGCCGACGCCCTGGTTCAGCGGGCGGGTGGTGCTCGTCGGCGACGCGGTGCACGCCACCACGCCCCATATGGCGGCGGGCGCGGGTATCGGCATCGAGGATGCGATCGTGCTGGCCGAAGAGCTGGGGCGCGGCGTGACGGTGGACGCTGCGTTGCACGCATTTCAGGCGCGCCGCTGGGAGCGCTGCCGCATGGTGGTGGAAAACTCGGGGCGCCTTGGCGAAATCGAAATCGTCGACGGCGACCGAGACGAACACCGACGCATCATGCACGAGACGCACATGAATCTCGCGCGGCCGATCTGACGCAGGGGAGGCACGATGGAAACGAACCTTTCCCCCTCGACGCCGGCGCGTGTCGACCTGTCGGCATCGACCGACACGGTGCGGCTTGGCACGTTCGGCACCGTTGCGTTGATGATCGCGCATTGCGCCGGCATGGTCGATCTGGTGGCCTTGCCGGTCTGGGTCGGCACGTTGATCGGTGCGTATCGGCTCGATCCACAGCGGGCGGGTCTGCTCCCCACGCTGTTTCTGGCCGGTGCCGTGCTGAGCAGCGTCTATTTCTCTCCGCGCTTGAATCGGCTACCGGCGCGCGTGATGTCGACCGTCGGCTTCGGCATCGCGGCGGGCGCGTTTCTCGGCATCACATCCGTGCCGGTTGATCGTTATCTGATGATGGCGGCCCTGCATGCCGTCGCGGGCGTCGCCGTCGGATGCGGCCTGAGCTTCACGCACGGCACCGTCGGGCGCAGCCGCAATCCGCATCGTCTGTTCGCGATCGCCGGCCTCGCGCTCGGTGTTTTCGCGATCGCGTTTCTCGGTGCCGTGCCGGGACTGGTCGCAACGCACGGCGGTCCGACGCTGTTTCGCGTTTTTGCGGGCGTGATGGGCGTCGCCACGCTCGCATGCGCGCTCGCGTTTCCGTCGATTCAGGCGCGCCGCAACGCGGCGACCGGCGACGAGCCTCGTTTCGAGCGTGTCGTCTGGTTCGGCATGGCGGGCGTCGGCTGCATGGCGCTGACGCAGTCGATGCTGTTCAGCTTTGTTCAGCGTATCGGCCTCGATCGCGGATTCGGTTTGAGTGCCGTGATCGCGACGCTGATCGCGCTCGGCTTCGTCAACCTGTTTCCCGCTCCCGTCGCGGGGCTGCTCGAAACGCGCGTGCCGGGCCGCAAGGTCGTGCAGGCCGGCCCCGTCGTACAGGCCGTGCTCGCGCTGGTCATCACGCAAAGCGCGGCGTTCGCGCCGTACGCGGCGGCCACCTCGGTCTTTGCCGCCGTGATGATCTTCACCCACACCTTCGCGTTCGGCATGCTCGCGCGCATCGACCGCACCGGCCGCGCCGTTGCCGCGACGCCGGCCATGCTGATGACGGGCGCCGCCATCGGGCCGGTGCTCGGCGGCACGCTCGTCAAGGTGTCCGGCTACGGCAGCCTCGGGATCGCCGCAGTGCTGATCGCTGCCGCTGCGGCGATCTGCTTCTCGCGGCTCGACCGCCGTCCCCCATCCCCAGGAGTCTGAACATGAAACCCGTTCGACGGTTTGTCGATCTGTCCATCTATCTCGAGAACGACGTTCTCTCCGATCCGCCGCCGCTCGCGCCCAGGATCAGCTACCAGAAGCACGGCGACACGCTGCCCGAATTCATGGCGATGCTGCCGGGGACCAAACCCGAGGACTATCCCGACGGTGAAGCCGCCGCCGCGGAGTGGGTCACGTTGACGACCCACAGTGGCACCCATCTCGACGCGCCCTGGCATTTCCATTCGACGATGGATGCGAGCCTGGGCGAAGCCCGGCCGTCTATCACGATCGATCAGGTGCCGCTGGAATGGTGCTTCCAGCCGGGCGTGAAGCTCGATTTCCGGCACTTTCCGGACGGCTACGTCGCGACGGCCGCCGACGTCGAGGCCGAACTCGCGCGCATCGGCCATGCACTGCAGCCGCTCGATATCGTCGTCGTGAACACGCGGGCCGGATCGCGCTACGGGCACGACGACTACGTCAACGCGGGCTGCGGCATGGGCTACGAAGCGACCATGTACCTGTTGGAGCGTGGCGTGCGCTTGACCGGCACCGATGCATGGAGCTGGGATGCCCCGTTCTCCCATACCGCGAAGAAGATCGCGGAGACGGGCGATACGTCGCTGATCTGGGAAGGGCACAAGGCGGGGCGCGATATCGGCTATTGCCATCTGGAGAAGCTGCACAACCTCACGGCCTTGCCGCCGACCGGCTTCACGATCAGTTGCTTCCCGCACAAGATTCGCGGTGCGTCGGCAGGGTGGACGCGTGCCGTCGCGATTTTCGACGACACCGACATGGAGGCGGCAGCATGAACTTTCCAGTGATTCGGCGCGTGGTGACCGGACACGATGCCGACGGCCGCGCCGTCGTCGCATCCGACGGTCCTCTGCCTACCGTGGTGGAAATCGCCGCGATTCCCGGCACTGTATTCCACGAAGTGTGGAGCACATCATCGAGCCCCGCCAGGGTGGACAACGGTGCCGATCCCACGCTTGACGCGCTCATGCTGCCGCCGCCGAAGCACGGCACCCGTATGCGCTTCGTCGACATTCCGCCCGACACGCCGGAGTTTCTCGCGCACGGGGCGGTGAAAATGCACCACGCATTCAGCCAGATCGGCGACGCCGCAGCGTCGACGGTGAAAGCCGGGTCGCCGCATCCGCTGATGCATCGCACCGAGTCGATCGACTACGGCGTGGTGATCGAAGGCGAAATGACCTTGATCCTCGACGATGCAGAAGTCGCCCTGGCGCCGGGCAGCGTGGTGATTCAGCGCGGAACCAATCATGCCTGGGCGAATCGCTCGGGCCGTCCATGCCGGATGCTGTTCGTTCTGATCGATGGCGCCTACGATCCGGCGATTGCCGCCGTGCTCGATACGCCGGCACACGGAGGCGCGCGATGAAATTCGCCACCTTGCCCGACGGTGGCGCCGATGGCCGCTTGCTGCTCGTGTCGCGCGACCTGCGCCATGCCGTCGAGGCCGCGCCGATCGCCACGACGCTGCTTGATGTGCTTGAGCGCTGGGACGCGCTCGCGCCTGGCTTGCAGGCGCGTTACGACGCATTGAACGCCGGCAGCGTGCCGGAGGCGCGTCCGTTCCATCCGGCCGCCTGCGCCGCGCCCTTGCCGCGCAGTCCGCAGTGGTGCGATGGCTCGGCGTTTCTGAATCACGGCCGCCTGATGGAGCAGGCGTTCAATACTCCGCCGATTCCCGAGTTCGATACGGTGCCGGTCATGTATCAGGGCGCCAGCGACGACTTCCTCGGCCCGGCCAGCGACGTGCCTTTTCCTGACGAGGCCGACTGCATCGATTTCGAAGGCGAATTCGGTGTGGTGGTGGGGCACGTGCCGATGGGCGTATCGGCCGCCGGCGCGCTGCACTGCATCCGTCTGATCGTACAGCTCAACGACTGGAGCCTGCGTGCGTTCGGTCCGCGCGAAATGAAAACGGGCTTTGGTTTCCTGCAGGCCAAGCCCTCTACGAGCTTTGCTCCGGTCGCCGTCACACCTGACGAACTCGGCGAGCACTGGCGCGACGGCCGTGTGCATCTGAGCCTGCACGTCGAATGGAACGACCACTGGTTCGGTCATCCGCATGGACGCGAGATGAACTTCGGCTTTGGTGAACTGATCGCGCATGCGGCCCGGACGCGCCGCCTGTCGGCGGGGACGATCGTCGGGTCAGGGACGGTGTCGAATGCCGATCGCGGCGCGGGCTCGGCGTGCCTCGCCGAGCGCCGCGTGATCGAAATGATCGACAAAGGGGACGCACGCACGCGGTTCATGCGCTTTGGCGACCGGATCAGGATGACGGCGCGCGATGACGCCGGCAACGCCCCATTCGGCACGATCGACCAGCGGGTTGTGCGTGCGTCATGCGCCGACGACGGGGAGGCCCGGCCATGAGAGTGCTGGTGACCGGGGCGGGCGGATTTGTCGGAACGGCATTGGTCGAACGGCTGCTGCACGACGGCATCGTGGAGCCTGGCGACGTGTCGGAATTGCTGTTGGTCGACCGGCAAGCGGGATGGCCGTACGACGATGCCCGAATCACGGCGCTGGTCGGCGATTTCAGCAGCCTGGAGATTCTCGATCCGCAGTTGTCGAAACCCGTCGACGTCGTCTTTCATCTGGCGAGCGTGCCCGGCTCGCAGGCGGAGGCCGAACCGGCCGAGGGTGACCGGGT
This sequence comes from Burkholderia sp. AU4i, assembly GCF_000466765.1. Taxonomy (NCBI): domain Bacteria; kingdom Pseudomonadati; phylum Pseudomonadota; class Betaproteobacteria; order Burkholderiales; family Burkholderiaceae; genus Burkholderia; species Burkholderia sp. AU4i. The sequence goes on from NZ_ASSI01000045.1 coordinate 137,489, forward strand.
GAATCTGTCGGGCATGCTGGCGCTGTTCGACCGCCTGGCGAAGCAGGCGACGGAGCAGGGGAGTGCGGCGCGCGTCGTCTATGCCAGCAGCGTTGCGGCGCTGGGCGAGTCGTTACCCCCTGCCGTGGACGAGCACACCGTGCCGCGCCCGACCATGAGCTACGGCGTGCACAAGCTGGTGGGCGAGCTGATCCTTGCCGACTGGACGCGCCGCGGCAAGCTGGATGGTCGTGCGTTACGCCTGCCGGGCATCGTGGCTCGTCCGGCGCTGTCCGCGGGACATGGATCCGCGTTCATGAGTCAGATCTTCCGCGCGGCGCAGTGCGGCCAGTCCTATACGTGTCCCGTTTCACCTTCGGCCACCGTATGGTGGATGTCGCGCAGATGCTGCGTCGATAACCTGCTGCACGCCGCACGCCTATCCGCAGAGGGTTTGCACGCGGGCCGAGTCTGGACGCCCCCGGTGCTGCATCTGTCGGTTCAAGAGATCGTCGATGCGTTGGTCCGGCGCTTCGGCTCGTTCGACATCGATTACGCTCCGGTGGAACGGATCGAGCGGCTTTTCGGACGACAACCGCCACTGACTGACCGCCGTGCCATCAAGGCGGGATTTCAGCACGACGGTACGATCGATGCGCTTGTCACGCGCGCGCTTGAGTTAGAGCCCAGTTGAGTTGAGCGGGCGCAGCGCGGTCACATCGGGAATCGTCGTGCGAACACGCTTACGCTTCGAAGCCGAACTGTTCAATCTGCGTGCTGCCAATGCCACGCTGCTTCGCACGGCTTCCAATCGTTGGGGAAATCGATAACTCACGCCGTCAAGACGGTATTGGCTGTAAGCTTACGAGTCATCGTCGGTAGCTCGCCGAGATCCGACAGTTCATTACAGTAGCGAAACCATTCGTCGCGACACGAATCCGTCCTTCCCGGATATCGTTAGGATTAAATTTTACATAATGCTGATGATCAATTTTTTTGATTGTAGTGGCTAGATTGAAATGTCCGCTTTTCGACCCATCGTCAGCTGATCGGCCGCTGGGAATCCAGCGCCGGAGGCTGCGATGGCTGGAACGGAACGGATCACGATGACGAAGTGCGCCTACGTAATGTGTATCGGATATTCCTCACAAATCGTTGCGGAATTCCGGGATCCGATTTCCAACACGAATTGCGTCGACGGTCGCTCGTTCGCAACCCCGAATTCCGACATGAATTCCGTCGGCGAAGGCCGTCGACCTGCGAGTTTCGACACGAATTACGTGGGCAAACTTGATGATCTCACCCAAACCCAGGTGGGTTTGTATAGTAAACCAGGTTTCGTTCAAGGGACCGCTCTATGGGTCGGCCGGCCATTACCTTTACGTCAGACGAATGGCGCGCGATCGCTGCGGCAGCCACGTCCGCCAATGAGGCTGCACCTCATCACGCGAATAACGAATTCCTCGACCAGTTTATCGCGGCCGTTGCACGCACTACTGGCCAGTTGTATGGCCAGACGCTTTATGAACGGATGCTATCAGCGGTTGGGATTCGCCGGCGACCGTCGGGGCTGACTTGGTCAAAAGCTATCCGTCGCGCTCGGGAGGCGGGATTGCCGGAGCCGCGGTCGCGTAATGTGCGCGAGGCTGGGGAGCCGATCGCGCCACCCCCGTCGGCCAGCCCCGGCCCGCTGCCGGTTGATGAGCGAAGCGACGAAATGATGGACCTTCGCGTGCGCGTGGAGGTCTCGGAGATGGCATTGCGCGACGCCTACGCTCGCCTGGCGAGATATGAAGCCGAATGCACAACCGTTGGCGTGCGCGCGATGGCAGCCGAGGCGCAGGTGCGGGAACTCACGCAGCAACTCGAGCGGGAGCGCGCCGAGCATGACCAACGGACGGCGGAACTGGTGCAGCGCCTTGATGCATTGACCGGCGCGGTTCAGCGCGTGGCGGGACTGGAAAACCATATGCGTATGCAAACGGACAACCTGAGGCAGCAGCTGTCCGAGCAGTGCCGTTATTGGAAAGGTCGAGCAGAAGCGCTTGACAAGGCACTGGCCGACGAGCGCATCAAAGCCGACGCAATGCGACGAGCGCTTGGTAACCGAATCCTCCCGTCTGCATAGGCGTCAAGAGCGGATGGGGCCATGCTCAACCGTTACCGCCCTTCGGCAAAGCGCAATGATCGAGTATCGACGACGCGGCAATGAGGCACTCCAGCTGATGCCGCCGCAATGGCGAATGCGGTACGTCGTCATTGCCCGGAAAGACAATCAGGCCGCTGAACAGCTTGCCCTCCTGTTTGCGCACGCCGGCGGCGGCCGGCCCGGATTGTCGCAACTGCTCGCTTGACAGGCTCCTCCCCTGCTCGGTTGCCCGGCGGACGTCGTGGAGAAACGCTGAGCAAATCGCGCTCGTAAATGCCTGCATCTCTAGTCTCAAGACTGGCTGGCGTGACGCGCTCAGCAGGGGCACATTCGACCGCAGTGCATGGCGATGCGGATCGGTTGCGTGAGAGATGTCCCACTTGTGTCCTTCAAACCAGTATCTGGTTAACCCGACAGCTACTACGGGTGGTGAATAAAGCGTGACGTCCGTCGCCCAGCGCTGTTGGAGCGCCCTTCCGATGTCCCGGAGCTGCCGCACGTGATCGGGCTCCCTGATGGCCCATCGGAGCAGCTTGCCAAGCGCGTTGCTATAAGCTGAACTTTTCACATGGTAGTCCGCTCGCGTGCGGCCAGAGCGATTGGCCGACGCGCACCACTGAAACACATTCAAACTGCCGCTTGAATTCGCCGGATACCCTGGTATCGGCGCAAGGAGATCGAACAAACTGGCGATCAGGTATTCCCCGGAATGTCGGCCCGCCTTCCGGTCGGGGGATTCTATCGGCTCGAGCTCCGAAATCAGGCCGAGGACACCGGCATAGTCCCTCCACCATTTGTCCAGCACTCCAAAGTGAGCGGCAAGCGTGCCCGACTGATTTCTGAGGTCGATGTGAGCGTTCAGATCCGGCGCAGCTCCCGCGAGATATTGGCCACAGAAAACGCAGCGCATCCATCGCGCGTTGTGGCGGAAATAATCGTTGACGATCAAGGTGCCTGCGCCGCAATAGGCGCAAGTAGGTAACAACTGGCATGAATGGATCGGGCAGATGTGGAGTCCTCGAAACTGGTGCCAGACACTGTGGTACGCCGATTCGAGACAAATCGGGCAGATTCGTAGCCGCTTCTCGAAGAGGAGATCGTGCAGCTTAGCTGAACCTTGGCTGACTTCTGTCGCGTTCCAGCCGGTCACGTTTGAGAATTTGCCCAGATCGACCATGCCGAGCTTTCGTTGCCCTGCCGTTTGGGAAAAAAGGTCGCGGGCGTCCCGGCGTCCAAGAACGTTTCGCCAGCAAGATCGCCAGAAAATGGAGATCGCTGATTCGAAAGGCAACGGGCCCAGGTCCGCCCCCGCCCGTCGATGGTCGTTATCGTCTCGAGCCGAGGAAGCGAAACTTATCGGTGGCATGATGTTTGAGCGCGTGTTCCATGAACGTGTCGGACTGGCTCGCGGGTCATCACGTTGGCCCATGTTGCCAACGCTGGCAGCGCAGGGAGCCGATGCCAGCGCCCTACTCTCGTATGCCGCTCCATTGTTCGGCGTGGTTGATATGCGTGCCGATTCGTGAATTTGACCGGGCGGCGCTACATGCTTATGCCATAACTTTGTCGGCACGAACACGCCCGCTTCCACACTTCCATTCAGGCCTGACGCTTCGCGCCGCACGGCGTCGGGCCGTGAGTCGGCACTTGGCGTACCGACGGCTCATGGCTACACGGACGGACGTCAAAAAGGTTGCGTCACGGGGCTTCCACAAACCAATTCAAAATTGAACTCCTTTCACTTCTGGCGTTGCCACGCTTTCACATCCAGCGACTCATCAATTCGATCGCCAGCGTTCCGCGCAATCGAGCGGTAGTTTGCCTACACGAAGAGCTGACTTGATCGGTCAAACTCCGTGTAGGCCGCGGATCGCCAACTGTGCGCTGATCCGAACCCTCAGGCAACGTAGCCACCGTGCATGAACTGTACCGCTCTGGTGACATCCTCTGGGCGGTCAAGTGCATTCATCGGCGCGATCGGCTCGCCATCATGGTCACCCGTGCCGGCGATCCAACCGTTTGGGAAATGAAACCAGGCTGCGATCGTCCAAGACTCGTATCGATCGCCAAACACTGTAAGAAGGTCTCGAATGATCGGTAATGGCTGGCACATGGAATCGAACTGGTAGCCCGCGAAGTATTCGTTGTGGTCGAAGGTCACGCTGAATATCCGGCGACTTTTCCGCCAGTCACAAGCCGGTTGCTTCTTGTCAACAGGAGGCGCACTCTGACGCGCATTAATCTGCTCGGCGGTGAGCCATTCACCTGCGGCCACAATCTCTCTGTGTATCGCTTCTTCGCGACGTCGACCATCTTCAACGATCTGGCTTAGACTCTTCATGATTCTCTGGATCCACGAAACTGCCGAAATAAAATCACCATCTTGCTGGGTTCAGCTGTGACCACAAACAGGCAGTTGAAGATGAAGAAAATTATCGGCTCCTATCCACAAGACGTCACGAAAGTTGTCACGGCGTCAGGTGTCACGGGCTACCGCGCCAGGTCGATCGCGACCTTGCGCGCCAAGATTGCCCAACCGTGCAGCGAAGACCGGTCGGTAAGACAAATCATAGACCCCGACCGACTACACCAGCAACGGTTCGCGCCCGATCTCCAGATGGCCAGGGGGGACTACGCGTGGCTGCCAACGCCTCCGGCTCAGCCCATAGCGTGCCCCAAGGTCGACGTCGGCGTGCAGATTGGTTTGCCTTGCTCGCGGTCGAGGGCAGGAAGCGGATTGTTCAGGAATTCGCGAACCCGCGCCTGGCGGCAGTGGACTACCTCGCTGGGGTACTGATGTGCTTGTCGTGTGGCGAGATACATGCACCCGCGGTGGCTCCACGAACAGCTGTCGTCCTCTCGGGCGGCATGGCGCCGGGAGATCTGCTTGCGTTCGCACGTTCGCGCGAAAGACGATTCGCCCCTCGAACAGTACGCGCGCCCCGGCAATTTGGCGCTTCTCAGTGCGCGTGATGCCGGTCGCAATGAGCGTTCGATCAACGAAGAGCGTCGCGATGGCGAGTTGTGCGCACCGCTGCCCCGGAAAGTCGCGCGGATTCCGCTATCCGAAGTGGCAATTCGATGTGGCACCGGAACGCCTCCGGACGGTGTTGCGTATGTTCGCGGACGCACGTGCGAACTGTGGGTGGTGCACGCCTTCATGATGCGCAGGCGCGAAGCCCTCGACGGGAATTCGCCCGCCAAGGTCATTCTCGACAACCCGTGGGACGTGCGGCGACTGATCGAACTCGTGGCACGTGACCTCCCCAGCGAACACGACGCCCTCAGACAATGTGTCGAAGCAGCCCGTGGCGGGCCGATCCCCTGCTGCCGATCTGCCCGACGCTTATCCTACCCACCCGGTCAGCAACAGGACGTCGGCGCGCTTTGCTTTAGCAGAAAGCATTGGTTTAGCTGCGCAGCTAATACAACACGCACAACGAGCAGCGTGAACGGCAAGGACCGGACCATGCCGATCCAGAACATCGCGGGAACACGATGCGTGGCGGCTGGAAATGCGGCTGCGGACCCGAGCCCCAACACACACTGGAAAACTCTCGCGCGTCCCCGCAAATCGATATAAACCGCCTTCCACTCAACTCCGTGCGGCAAACGCCTGATCGAACTGCCGGGCTCGCTGCACTTCGTCGCTATGCAGATAGGTCGACGTCGTCGAGATCGACGCATGGCGCAGGTTGTCGCGCACCATGACCAACTCGGCGCCCCGCGCCAGCGCATGTGACGCGTGCGTATGCCGCATCCAGTGCGGGCTTGCGCGGCGCAACTTTTCCGCCGTCGCGGGCCGTTTGCCCTCGATCACATCGGCGACCAGCACGAAGAACCGCCTCAGCACGCGCCAGAGCCTCGTGCTTTCGATGTGTGCGCCCTCCTCCTCGAGACTCGCGACGAGCGGCGTCGCCGGGTTCCAGCGAATGGGTGTGACCGGCAGGCCGCGCTGCACGAGATACTGATCGAGTGCCGTTCGGGCAAGCGGTGGCAGCGCCACCTTACCGCGCTTGCCGCCCTTGCCAAGCACGTGAAGCCAGTGATCGCCCTGTTCGTCCCGACGGACGTCGGCGAGCGTCGCGCCGACGAGTTCGCTCGCGCGCAAGCCGGTTGCATAGCCGAAGTCCAGCAGAAACCGCAGGCGCTGGGCGGCCGGCGCGCTCCAGCCGTACGACCATTCGAGCCCATCGGCGAGCGCGCGGATCAGCAGCCACTCGCCTTCGGAGAAACCACGGGACACGTCCAGTCCCGCGCGCGGCGCGTGGCTCTTGACCTTCACGCCGGCGAACGGATTCGCAAGGACGTAGCGCTGCTCGACCAGCCAGCGAAACAGCGCTGACAGAACGTTCAGTGCGTACGCCGCCGATCGGGCGGAGAGCGCGCCGGTGAACGGCCGCCATTCGACACTGTGCCGCGGCCGCGACGGCCCGACCCAACGCTCGTGCGGCGTGGGCCGGCGCAAAAATCCCCGGTACGCGATCGCGTCGTCGGTATTGAGCGACGACAGCGCGCGGCCGCGCTCGATGATCGCCCACAAAATCAGGCGTTCCGCCTCTTTCCGATAGGCGCGCTGGGTCGCCGCCGACTCGTGCAGCGATAGCCAGGACTGGATCGCTTCGTAGTCGTTGGGCGCGTTCAGCAGACAGGCGGTCTGCGGCGCCCGAAACTGTCCGTGCGATCCATCGACTTCGTGTGGCACGCGCAACTGCTCCCACGGCACGATGTTGCCGGTCGGCGCCGCGACAATCAACGCCCGCGCCCGCTCCGTCAGCGCCTGGTACGTGGCAAAAAACGCCTCCACGCGACGCGCACCGGCGACACCGAGTCCGTCGATCGTGATCCACCAGCGGCGCCGGCGTGGAATCCGCACGGTCAGATCGGCCAGCGTCCGGATGCCTTGCGCCTGCAGCGCGGCGACCACCCGCGGCGGCAACCACTGGTCGATTTCGTCGGCGATGTGCGGTTCCGGTGCCGACAGGTTACGCAGCGTTTCGATCGCGCGCGCGACGGTGTCGGCCGACGCTGCGGATCGCTCGCCGAATGTTTCGGCCAGGTCGGCTCGGTGACGGCTCGCCGCGAACGCGACCAGGGTGCGCCGAATGCCGCCGAGCACGCCGCGCGCGGAGGCCCCGGGCGCCTTGCGATCGCCTAGATAGCGCGCGACAGCCGCTCGAGCGTCGAGCCCGGCGTACCACGCACGCAGCGCAGCCAGTTCGGCGTCGCCGGGGAATGTGATGGTGTCGGTCTCACGCGTTTTCATACTCGCCAGTTTATATCAAAAACAAGCATGGACAGATAATAAGGTTTATCGGTCCATCTCGATATGTGTCCTGTCAATTGCCTTTCGCTCATGTGCTTATTCATCCGGCGCGCGACCAGCCTCTCTCCGGCAAGAGCCGGCGCCACCCGTGCTGGCCTGCATGGCCTACAAACTTGGGACTCTGGCGCGCGCCTCGCCGGTCGTCGCCATCTATAACCCACAACCTTGGAGCGGCAAAGCCGCCAAGCACCCCTCGTGACGATCATTTGCGCCAGTTTCGGGCTCTCGACGGACTATGGACTGCGTTTGCGGGCGCAAGCTGTAGTCCGTTCCGGAGTACCCTGCGCGGCCCACGCTCAGCAATTGCGGCGCCAACAATTTAGGCACGGTCATGCCCGGCCGCGCACCCTCCTCCAGAAAAACCATGCAATTCGAAGCCTCCCGAGAACCCCACGCGCGAACCGTCAACGCGCCGGTTGCCTACATGACCGACTGCCAGTTCGGCTTGCCAATCGGGGACGCGGAGAGTTAGAGCACCGACCAGGTACGCCATGTTGAAGTCCCGCTAGAAGCGCGAATGCGGCTGGAAGGCGTATTCGGCCGTCAGCGAAAGAGTCGCAGCGGTCAGGTTGGATGCGCCGAACCGACAGTCGGTCATGCCTTGGGAGGCATGAACAGGCTGCTCACGGACGTTGAGGCTTACGCACGCGTGAACGCATTCGGCAAAGCCAACACCGTACCGGTCCACATGCGCCCCTCAGACGGAGCCTCCGCCTTCGATTGGATTTCGGCCCAGCTGGCCAGGAAAGGAATGACGGAGGAAGTCGAATTCGCGCGGCGAGACGGTGATGTCTGCGGTGACGGTGCGCTCGATGTGCTGCGTTGCCTTGAGGGAGCGGCAGTCGGGCGAATCATCGAGAGGACCTGGACGCTCGTCGCTCGCGTGTATCGCGACGCGGTCATGACGGAGCACCTTGCTCACTGCGCAGTGAGGACGCCGGGTCCATCGGATATCCGCGAGACGCTCGCCACGCGCAAGAAGGCGATCTTCCAGCGCGCGTCGGCTTACGGGTTGGCCTATGACGGGCGTGAGCTGCTCCGCTATTTCGCACGCATGCCTCTCCGCCTGCTTGTGCTGCTCGATGAATCCGCGGCGACCAGTTCCAAGCATTGACGCTCAAAAAAACGAGCGACTAGTTCAGAAAATTCGAGGCCGAGCCAGACTACACGTCCAAAGCCCACTCGGGAACGCCGGCTTGACGTACCTCGTCCCGGTTTGAGAGGAAAAGCTGCTGCGCACGGGGGTTGCCCGAGGCGTCAGCCGTGTAATCGACGTGCCAGTGACGCAGGAAGTAACCCACGAGGCAAGCTCGAAGTTGCACGGTCTTTGCGCCGCCGCGCATGTCATAGTCCGTGCAGATCGTCTCCGGGTGGGCTGCTTTGGGATGCGGTGTCAGTCTCAGCGATATCTCGTTGTTCCATTCCCGATCTTCGGACAAGGTTACGGCTGATTCGCCGTCCGCCTTAACGCGCTCAAATCGCGTCAGCGCAAAATCACGGAACTCCTTTCGTTCATGTTCAAAACACCGTATGTGCCAGCGTAGTCCGTCATTTACGAGGGCCAACGGTGAAAGCCTTCGGGATCGTGCGCCCGTCGACAGCGACGAATACTCGGCGACCACCCACTGCCGTTGGTCGATTGCACGGGTGAGGGCCGCCGCGAGCTCAAGCGGGACCTGGCGTTTGATGCTTGAGTTCACCCAGCCCGGAATTCGCTTCGTCCTTGACGGATCGTAGTCAACGGCGCCGTCTCCGGCCAGCGCGTGCAATGCCTGCTCGACATTGTGCTCGAAGTACGGTTGCCCCCCATCAAACACATAGCACTTCCGACGCAAGTCATATCTCAGCATGGAGGGAGCCAGTTCACCATAAAGCGACAGATCCTTAGTCGCAGCAGGCTCACTGATTCCAAACCTGGAAGTCAGATCTTTTCGGCTTACCTGTCCTGAAAAGAGGGCAAGAAACTCTATGTAATACAGCCGCTCGCGCTGTATGTCCCTTGGCAGGTTCATGTTGTCTACTCCTATTTCCCCTCCATTGTAGGTGAGAATCAATATTACGATGTCATATATTTTATGACAGTCGTAAAAAGTATTTGCATTTTGACGGCGCGTCGGTAGAATGTCCCTATCGATCGCATGGGCGGTCGGTCGGCGCCGGAAAAGTTGACGCTGGATGAACTTTTTAGGGAACAACGACTATGAGTGAACACGACCAACATGGTCCCCGCGGCGAGAATGACCACGAACGCTCGCGTGAGCACGGCCAGCAACATGACCACAAGCTTCACGACAAAGGCGAGCATGGCCATCAGCCTCCGCCCCCCTCCCCGCCGGGCGTGCCCGGCGGCCGCCCGAACCCCGGCTCCGGTGCACCGAAGCCTCCCGGTCATCGTCCGGTGGGCTAATCATGAGTACGTGGTGGGAGCGCTATCCCGACGAACTTAGTAAGGAGAAGGCGGCGCTGGAGGCTCTTGGCTACGCCTGGTCCATAGACCAGGCCGCCATGGATGCGGGCCAGATGGTGGTGCGTGTCGACGTTCCGCACGAAGGTGGCGTTCTGGCACTTACAGCCGTCTACCCCGATACTTACCCTTACTTTGTACCCATGGTGACGACTGATTCGGTCCAGTTTCAGCGCCATCAGCATCCGTTGGGCCGAAATCTTTGTTTGCTGGCACGCGAGGGAGAAGACTGGCGCCCCGGGCACGATTCGCTTGCAACGCTAATAAGAGAGCAACTGCCTGCAATACTGGGGGTCAACAGTGGCTGTATGGAGCCGGATGCAGTCGCGCAAGCGGAAGACCATGCGGGCGAACCGCTTTCCTCGTTCTTGCCATATGTACCGGAATGCTCGGTTATCGTTCCAGACGAAACGCCGCCTGTAGAAGTGCCTGCGGGACGGCTTAGCCTGCTGCTGCGATCTACACCAGCAGGGTGGCCGGGACAATGCTTCGTCAACGGGATCGTCGAATCAATCGCCGACCTGCAGGGAAAGTCCCTTGTCCGCTTCAACCGGCGCATCCCTTCATTCGATCGTAGTACGAACGGATTCTGGATGCGGCTTAACGAAAGGCCGGCCGTAAACACGTTCGAGAGCTCTGCGATAGATCTCTATAAGCTTGTCGATGGGAGGCTTGCACCGCTAACGAAGGCCATTCAAAACGCGAAGCGGGGTGAAGTCTTCATTGTTGGGCTGCTCTACCCCGACGAGGTGTCGTGGCGACACAATGCTGACGACTGGGTATTCCTAGCGATACAAGTTGTCCGTGAGACGAAGCGCTCCAGGCCAGCAGAAATTCTCCCGCAAATCGTGCGCGCCAATTGGGGCGGCGAGAAAGCCTGGCTTCGCAGGGCGCCGTTCTTGGCACCGCTGAGGACGAAGACGGCTTTGGTGGTCGGCTTGGGCAGCCTCGGTTCTGCAGTGGTTATGCAGTTGGCGCGCGCGGGTATCGGTGGCCTTTGTCTGCTCGATGACGACAATCTGCACGTGGGTAATACGGTGAGATGGGCGTTGGGCTGGCAGTATGCTGGCTTTCAAAAAGGAACCGCGCTCGCGTCGGATATTGCCGCCAACTATCCGTACACGATCGTCCAGTCGTTCAGTCACCTGCGAATCGGTGCGTTGCCCAATCCGCCTGCAGGCCAACCGTCACAGTACGAGATTCTTGAGCGCCTAATCATCGAGTCCGATATCGTCATCGATGCTGCTGCGAGCTACCGCGTCAGTCACTTTCTCGCTGATCTTGCACAGGAGCGTGGCAAGCCGTATCTGTGGTTGACGACAACCCACGGAGCTGCTGGTGGGGTTGTTGGACGTGTACAGCCGTCGAAGAATAGAGGTTGCTGGCACTGCTTTCAACGCGGTCTTGCAGATGGTTCGATCCATTTGCCGGCAGATGCCGGCACTGACGAGGTCCAACCTGGTGGATGCTCGCAGCCGACATTTATCGGCGCGGGGATAGACAGTGACGTTATTGCCAATCAGGCAGCGCGTCTCGCGGCGGCGACGCTTTGTTCAGGCGAGGATGCGGGTTACCCGGACTTTGCATGGGATGTCGCAGTTGCCGATCTTCAGCGTGATGGCCTTTCTATTGCCCCCAAATGGACAACTCATGTTTTGGCCGCAAGACAAGATTGTCCGGATTGCAGCGGGCAGGCATGACGGGATTGTGGATCGATTCGATTGCGTTCGACGAGATGCTTGGTGAGGCTCGGCGAGCATATCCGCTCGAAACCGGCGGAGTGCTCGCGGGATACATTGCTGGTAATGGTGACCCCGTCGTCCAGCACCTTATCGGACCAGGGCCGAACGCTCAGCACAAACGCCAGCGATTCCACCCTGACCATGACTGGCAGTGTCGCAGACTCGACGAAATTTTCGAGATGTCGTCCGGGCAGACTGTGTACCTCGGTGACTGGCACACACATCCGGACGGTAGCCCGCATATGAGCTGGCTGGACAAGCGTACGCTGAGAGGAATCGCCCGGCACCGGGACGCAGCAGTTGCACGTCCAATAATGATGATCGGCGCCGGCGGGGCCGAACGCTGGACGTGGCAAGTTCATCGATATTCCGGCGAACGAATTGTTGGGCTTTCCATCAGTGTTGACGTGCTCGAGCTGCGGCCCTTCGGCCATTAGGACGTTTGACGAGCGGCAGGCGGCCTCGCGAAGGTGCCAGGAACACTCGACCGCCCGCGCGAAGACGATGCCGCGCACGATCCCGGCGTCTGCAACCGGGCTCTCAAACATAACGGAAATGACGTTAACGACGAGCGGCTGGAAATATTCAGGAGAAGGGAGGCCGAGATCGAAGCGCAGTACGGACGACCGCGATCACTGAGAATTGCGAAGCATTGCACATGCTGTGGATCTGGCGCTGCTCTGCGAGCCTTCGAACAGGTACATATCCTGAAATGAGGCACACGTGACGCTCGGCGCAGTTGTTCGCCATATACGCTTTAGGGCATCAGTGACAGCCGAAGATACTCATTCACCGAGCTCGTCCAAAATCGGGCAATCCGGGCGCTGATCTCCCGCACAATGTTCGGCCAAGTGCATCAACGTATCGCGCATCGTACAGAGTTCTGCGATGCGCAAATCGAGTTCATCAATATGCTGCAATGCGATCGCTTTGACCGCTGAACTGGCTCGCTCGCGGTCTAGCCACAATGTGAGGAGTTGCCGAATTTGCTCGACCGAAAAACCGAGATGCCGTGCGTGGCGGATGAACCGCAAGATGTGGACATCCTGCGTATTCCGGCGAACGTGA